>JAXGSX010000102.1:0-11582 GCA_040775225.1 Kiritimatiellia bacterium
GGGGGACTTTTGAAATTGGATCCTTTACTCATTCTTCAAAAAAACTGTTCAGCGGCAAGATGGCCATGCCGCGCGCCAGTTCGCCCGGCCCATTCCGGGCCGGCAGAACTTCCGTATGCATATCCGGATTCGCCAATTTGCATGCCGCCAGCCGGCGCCGCACGACCTCCAGTGTAATTTCCGGGCAATGCGCGGTCCACGGCCACAGAAAGATCGCTTCGGGATTAAACAGGTAATTCAAATTGACGATCATCTCCGCGTACACCGCAAACAAATCCTCCACCAGCGCGCGGCCCAATGCATCGCCCTGGCAGGCCGCCTCGGCGATCAAATCCCGGGTGAACGCCCGGCCTTCCTTCAGCCAACCGGCCATTACACTGGGCGCGCCTTGCGCCATCGCCTCCTCCGCGCGCAATCGCAAGTCGCGAAAACGGGTCAACATGTTCAGCGTCCCGCGCCGGCCGTCCATTTCGCCGGGCGGCGCATCGGCGATTTTCATCATCCCGATTTCCCCGCCGTAATTCTGGCTCCCCATGTAGAGCCGGCCATCCAGAAACATGCCCACGCCGGCGCCGTCGAAATACAGAAAATTGTCCATTCCCGCCGCGGCGCCCCATTCCTTTTCCGCCAGGGCCAGGGCCGCGGAATGTTCCAGAATCCGGCAGGGAACCCCCAGGTGCTCCTGCCAGAAAGCCATGATCGGCGCCTGGTCGCCTCCGGTAAAACAGGCTGACCGGCGCACAATGCCCGTCTTATGATCAATCATGCCTGGCAAAGACACGCCCAATCCGACAAGTTTGGCACGGTCCAGATTATGTTCCGCCAGCAATTTTTGCACTTGTTCCAGCAATACCCGCAACTGCCGGGTGCCTTCCACCGGCAACTCCGCCACGTTCCGCGCCCCGATGACCCGCAATCCAGCATCCACCGCGCTGATTTCCGCTGCTTGCCTGACGATTGAAATCCCAACCGCAAAACATTGTGATCCATTAATCATCAACGATTTAGGCTGGCGACCCTTGCGCGTTCGCGCGACATTCTGCTCCAGAATGATCCCGTCGCGTAAAAGCCGGTCAACTGCGGCGATCACCGTCGCCCGGCTCAAGCGCAAGTTGCTGATGATATCGCTTCTGACCGCCTGCCCGCGCCGGCTCCAGATATAGGCCAGCAGCCGCCGCCCCTTCTGGGTTTTCTTATATTCAAATACATTCATTATGTAGTCACAAAATGGCCGATCATTAATTCAATAAATACAAAATTAGACTTTATGTCAATGATATTTTGGATTTATTTGCTATCACAGGATTATTTGGCATGTTTCAAAAACGGGGCAACAGAAGGCTCACCAAAGGTGCGCCCTCCAGGAACATTTCTTCTACCTGAATCCGTGATGAGGTCAGTATGCCGCATATGCGCGGCGCGAAGGATGATGCTGTATAAATATACCGCGAATCCTTCGCAACAAAGCAGATGCGGCATAATGGCCTCACCCTCAGGGCGGTCTTTTCCGTCAAACAGCGCCGTGTGTTTTTGGTGATATTTTAAAATGCCATAAATTGTTGTTTATGCGAACATTATCTTAACAACATAAAATCCCGTCACGGATTCAGGTTCTATTCAATTGGAGGGCGAACCTGCGGTGAGCCTTTCCGGAAAATTTCTTCCATTCATCTTTTATCACCCCTGCTCAATCAAGCTCCGTTTTGAACCATGCCATTTATTTTTACTGCTGCGCATACCAGGCGGCCTGGCATTCCGAGCAAGTATGAGGGGACGCGCAATTGACACCGCATAAAAATCTTTTTGAAGAGTCGTTTTTTATGTTACATACTTGTAAATGCGACCGCGGACTCCGCGGCCGTCACAGGCGCAGCGTCCGCGGAAGGCTCCGTGATTTGTCAACGCCGCAAAGCTCGCAGGTGTCATGGAACGGCCGAATATTTTACTGATCATGTCCGACCAGCATAATCGCAACGTGCTGGGATGTTACGGCGACCAGGTCGTCCGCACCCCGCATCTTGACCGGTTGGCGTCGGCGGGTGCGCGTTTCACGAACGCTTATTGCCCGGCGCCGCTGTGCGTGCCGAGCCGGATGAGTTTCATGTCGTCGCGCATGCCTTCCCGCAACCAGGTCTGGAACAACGGGCATATCCTTTCCTCCGGCACGCCTACCTGGCCGGACTCTCTCAATCTGGCGGGATACGACACCGTGCTGATCGGCCGGATGCATTTCATCGGACCGGACCAGCGCCACG
Source organism: Kiritimatiellia bacterium (assembly GCA_040775225.1). Taxonomy (GTDB): domain Bacteria; phylum Verrucomicrobiota; class Kiritimatiellia; order JAAZAB01; family JAAZAB01; genus JAXGPF01. The sequence continues at coordinate 2,256 of JAXGSX010000102.1, forward strand.
GATTCGCGCAACACATGCTGGGCGACTTGCATGCCCGCTGGGACAAAATTCCCCGCGTGTCGTGCGGTCAAATGGGCGCCTCCGTCCAGGTAGCCGGGACCGGCACATCCGCCTATGCGTGGTACGACGGCCAGGTCGCCGATTGCGCCTGCAACTTTCTCAAGTCACGCGCGCGCGCGTCCGGGGACAAACCCTTCGCCGCCGTGGTGGGTTTTTTACAGCCGCACTCGCCTTACGTTGCGCCCGCGGACCTGTTTGAGGATTACCTGGCCCGACTGCCGCCGCCGGAGCCGGCCGGCGCTGTGCCGGAACCGGTGCGCCGGCATCGCCGGGCGCATCAATTCGAAAACAACATCAGCGAATTACAGGCCTGCCACGCCCGCGCCGCTTATTACGCCATGTGCGAACAGTTGGACCGCCTCTGCGGCAGGATTCTGGATGAACTCGAACGAAGCGGGCTGGCAGACAACACCCTGGTGGTTTATTGTTCGGATCATGGCGACATGCTGGGCGCACACGGATGCTGGTTCAAATCCATCTACTACGAGGGCAGCGCCGGCGTGCCGTTGATTGTCCGGTGGCCGGGCAGGATCATGCCCGGCGCTGCGCCCGGCATCCTGGCGACTTTGATGGACATCGGACCGACATTTTGCGATGCAGCCGGCGCGCGCCCCATGCGCGACATTGACGGGCGATCGCTCTTCGAACTGATTGACCCGCGGCGGGGCGCGGCCGACCGCGCGTCCGTCTGCTCGGAATTGTGCGAATACGCGCCGCCGGTTCCCTCCCGCATGATCCGCTTCGGCGACTGGAAATTATGGCAGACGCTTTATCCCGACGGCGCGCAAACGGTTATGTTCAACCTGAGGGACGATCCCGGCGAGACCCGCGATTTGTCCGGGGCCAGGGAACATGCCGGCGTGCGCGACCGCCTGATCGGCGAATTGCATGCGGACTGGCATCCGGAACTTGCCGCCAGGCTTTCGGCGCGCCAGAACGCCGATGTGGTCAGCCTGATGCAGGCCTACGCCGGCCAGGATTGGGAACACGGCGGATTGGCCTTGCGCGCGCCGGCGGATGTTGATAACGACGTCCTGCTGAAATAAAAGCGTCCGCAGAGCGGGGGGAATGGCGGCTTTGGCTACGGCTCGGACAGCCGCCGTAGGAATTGGATCCATTGCCGCAGATTCTTCTCCGCGAGCTTGGCGTCGGTCAGCTCCTTTTCCTGGTGAGCGACATAGGTGTTCCGGAAGTTGTTGATGTCGGTGACGGCGGCCAGCAGGTCACGGCCGCCCTGTACCTTGAAGCGGGCGCGAACCGCGTCAAAGACGCCGCTGATTTTAATGTTGTCATTCAGGGCGTAATCGAGGCACCCGCGCAGCAATCCCAGCGGCGAAATGCCATTCTTGAAGACGAGGGTGCGCTTAAGATTCTGCGCCATCTGCTGGAAATAAGGGCGCTGCTTGTCATCCACGCGAGCCAGATATGGCGCGAGCCATGCCTTCTGCTCCTGTTCGGCGGCCGGCAAGTCCGGCGACAGGCGCCGCAATATCAGCCCCTTTGCCGCTTCGTCAATGCTGCCGAGCAAGGCGTTGAACACGGGGGCGAAATTCATGCCCTCCTTGTACTCCATGAAGCGGTATAGCATAATGGCCTGCTCCGCAGCCTTGCGGTAGCGGGATTGCAAGGCGGCGAGCGTCGCATCGTCAACGATGCCCTTGGCCTCTGGGGCTTTCTCTTCCTGGGCCGCCATCCAAGCGAACAGCGGGGCCTCGGCCTGGGTCTCCTCCTCGCGGATCAAGTCCTGCAACGCCGGAGCGCACATGCGAGCGAGTTCGGCAATTGACTCGCCGGTAAGGCGTTCAAACACGCCCTGGGGCACATAGAGGTACTCCCATGCAGTCCCGGATGCGGACGCCGCCTGGCACCAGGCGATTGCTGCGCGCGCCTTACGCGGGACATCTTTGTCTTCCCTGCCCTTGGTTTCGATGAGGTAACAGCGGCCGTCTTTGGTGCGGACAAAGAAGTCGGCCGTATAGAAGGCCAGCCGGCCGCCGACGGCCAGGTAGTCAATCCGCAGGCACTGGGGACCGGCATTCTTCGCGAAGGCCGCCGTGTCGGACGCGCGGTCGGCAAAACGGGCAAACGCTTCTTCCAGTTGCCGATTGCAGGGCACCAGATTGAAGAGCGTGCGAGCGGCCTGAATAGCCGGTCGACGCTCGCTGTGTGTGACCTGGAATGGCTTCCAGGAACTGAGGCGCATGGGATCACCGGCCGGTGTCCGCGATTCCACCTTCGTGGTCCGGGCGCGGACGAGCGGCACGAAAACCGCGCGGAGGTGCTCCCCGACATCCGAGTCCCCCAGCCGCGCGACCAGCGCCGGATCGAAAAGGTCCGTCTTGCGGTCAAACAAGACTCCTTCAAGGAACTCCTGCACGAGCGGCGCCAGTTGCAAATGCAGTCCCGGCACCTTGCAGATGCCCTCCAGTTGTTTCACGAAGTAGGAAACGGCCCCGATTCCCGATTCGAGCAAAGGCAGATTGATCCTCGTCCGTTCGACCACCTCGCCGGTGAACAGGTGGCGGCCTTCGTAGTCAATCTCGCTGTTGCCTTTCCCGCCCAGCGGCAGCGGCTTATACCGGGCGAACTCCTGCTTCACTTCGGCTATGGTCAGGTTTTCGACCTTCGGCAGCATCTTGTGGCCCGCGGACAAAGCCGGCACGCTGATCTCCAGCGCCTTCAGGTCCTTCTTGCCCTCGGCGGGGTAGATGGAAATGGTAGTGGCCGGAACGTGCTCGATCTCCACAATCTCGATCGGCAAGCCCTCTTGCGAGAGTTCCTGCTGGTACAGACTGGCGAAAGCCGGGTGTTCGACCACGGTGACAAGTTCGTGGGCCTGGCCTGGCGGCGTCATGCGGCGTAAACCGCGACCGAGTGTCTGCTCGGGCAGGATGTTGGCCTTGGAGCTGTACGGCCGCAGGGGCACGATCGTTGTCACATTGCGGACGTCCCATCCTTCGCGCAGCATCAGCACGGAGACGATGCAGTTGTAGGGGCTGCTGTTGGCGTCCAACTCGCGGCTGAGTTTACGCAGGGCCTTCAGGTCCTCGTCGCTGATTTCCTTCTCGTTCTCGACGAACTCGAACTGCGCGGCGGGGCCTTTGCCAACCTTTTTGAGCTTGCCCTTCAGGTTGGTATGCAGGTTGATCGTGGCGCCGTTCAGTTCCTTGAACACCGGATCCGTGTTGAACCGCGTGGCAATCTGATCGGCGGCGGTCGTGTCTTCGCACATGATGAAGAGCAGCGGCTTCTTGCCGCTGGCTTTCCACTCCTGCCGACTCGTCTTCCAGCGTTCAAATCCCAGGCGGAGATGCATCTCGTACTTGTAGGCAGCGTTGTCTGAGGGCTGTTCGGCCAGTTTCTTGTCGGCCTTGCCGATGATCGGCGTTTTGACGATGCCGGCGTCAACTGCCTCGCCGAGCGGCGTGTCGCAGATGATGTGCTTGAACCGCTGGCCCTTGTTATCCTTGGGTGTGGCCGTAAAGTCGAGTTGTGCCACCAGACCGCCGCCGGACCGCGCCTTGATGGATTCATGCAGGAACCGGATAGCTTCATTCCAGGCCGAATCGGGATCCCACACGTGGTGCGCCTCGTCATTCAGAACCATGACGCGCTGATGGGCGGTGATGCGGTCGCGTAGGGCGGCGCCGGTGTCCAGGGCGCTGCCCTTGGAGACCGGCGGCCCCATCCACGCGTAGGTCTCCCCTTCCTTCCGGGCCTTGCGCCTGGAGACATCGTAGAGCCGGTGAATGTTGGTGAGGTAGATGGTGCCGCCCGCCACCGCGCCGCTGGCTTCGTCCTGCAGGACGGTCGTCACGTTCCAGTCGCCCCGCCATTCCGCGGGGATCAGGGGGTCATCGTCGAAGATACGGCCATCGCCGAAATCGTCCTTCAGGCGCTCGTACACGGTAAGGTTCGGCGCAACGATCACGAAATGCCGGGCCATGTCGGATTCCGATTCCCGGAGCGCATGGAAGTAGCTCCACACGATGGCCAGGCTCATGACCTTGGTCTTGCCCGAGCCGGTGGCCATCTTGAACGCGTAGCGGGTCCAGAGGTCTTCTTCCTCTGTGATGCCCAACGCGGCGACCGCGGCGTCAGCGCCCTGGAACTCCGCCACGAGTTGCGACAGGTAGTCAATGCGGCGGACCTCCTTCAGGTAGATGGCGGTCTCGATGGCCTCCCGCTGGCAGAAGTAATACTTGAATTCGAACGATTCCCCCGTCGGCGTAGTCTTGCGGTGACTGCGGTTAAACCAGTGATTCAGAAGTTGAATCGTGGTGTCGCTGGCCCCGGCATAGAAGACCTCCCGCCAATCGCGCACGGCGGCGCGTAGATTCTGAACGATCGGGATCGGAGATGGACGGCGCCCCTGCACGCGGATTGCCGGGTCGCCAGTCCGTGCGGCTCGCACTCTGTGTGCGTTCGGTTCCTGCCAAGTCTCAAATAGGGGTTCAAGAATGGATGGATTAATGCGATACGAACCTGCCATTTGATTCTCCCGAAAAACGTCTTATCTCCAACCGATGACCTGCGTTAAATAATTATGGAACCGCTATATATTGTGGTAAATTGCTGTAAATATGGAACAACATACAATTTACCCTTTCTTAACACCACCGTTATTTATGGATTTGCAAAGCAATGCTTGCCATGTATCCGTCAACACATAACGCCGGACACGAACGGCCTCTTCCCGTTCCGGCCTTACGAAATCTTCCATGCGCCACCGGCTGAGCCATTCGCGCGCCGTGGACGCGGAGATGCCGTACCATGCGACAAGGTCTTGCGGTCCAAAGACGGAAGCAGCCGGATCGTTTTCCATCCCCCGCAGCATAAGCTTGCTGAGCAACTGCTGTTGCGTGCGGTGGAGATTATCCCAGGGCGCGTTGCGTCTTTCTTGCGGATGGATGGCTTCCGCTTGCTTTCTGAGCGCATCCGCTCCGCGGGCCATCGCCCCGCAAAAGAACTCCAGCCAGCGGGTATGATCCGGATCGTGCCGGCCTTGGTAGTAGTCCACCGGCAGACCCATCTGCAGACTGCCGTAATAAGCGGCCAGATTTGGGGTATAGTACTCCTCCAGGGACAGAAATCCCCGCATATCATATCCACTGCGCCACAGCTCGACGGTCGCCAGCGCCCGCGCCGTCCGCCCGTTGCCGTCGGAGAAGGGATGAATACTGACGAAGCGGTGGGCCAGCAACCCGGCGCGGAGCGGAGCGGGCAGCGCCGCGGCAGCCGGGCCTTGCACCCACACCATGAGATCGCGCATCAGGCTCGGAACATCAGCCGGCTCCGGCGGCCCGTAGTCAATTGCACGCGTGATGCTATCCACCACCGGGCACTCATTCTTCCGGTATTCGCTGCGCGCGCCCCGGCGGCCATGCCCGCGGACAATGATGATCGCGTGCAACTCGCGGATGAAGTCCTCCGTCAGCTTGCGGTGTTCTTCCAACTGTTCCTCGATCCAGTCCAGGGCGCGCCAATAGTTGCGCACTTCCTGCGCCATGGCGCTGCCGGTCCGGTCCGGGTGGGCAACGGCTCTGCCCACTTCGCGGCTGTCGAGGGTATTGCCTTCGATCGCCGTCGAGTTGCGCGTGGCGCGTTGCCGGGCCGCATGCCGAAGCAACAGTATCCTATCGGGCGGCAATGGTAGAATATCTATAACACTGCGCGCCGCCTCAATCCGGGTGAGCGCATGCACCATCTCATGCGTATAGGTAAAGCGCGCGCGAAACGGCGCGCCGGTATCGCGCCCGCTCATACTTTAACCTCCACCGTGATGCTCGTATCGCAACCGAAGGTGTCCACCACTTTCACGCATGCAGTGTATTTCCCCTTCTTCGGGTACACATGGCCGGCATCGCTGACCGTCTGGAGCGAGCGGTCCTTGCGCGTGCGGTAGTCCTGCCAGTGGTGATTGAACGGTTTGCCCGGCTGCCAGTCGAAGTCCACAGCCCAGAAATCAATGAAGTCCATGCCGCTTTTCACCGCCCGCGCCTTGATCGCCTCCAGTTCCTTTGTGGGAACCTCGGCCAGCGACGGCATGAACTTGGTTAGTTTGATATCTACGCCGGGGAGTTGCCCCTTCTCGGCCTTGCGGAGCACGGGCTGCGCCTCCAGGACGGCGACCTCCAGAAACGGCGGCGGACTCTTGCGGTTTTTCTCCATGATCTCCCGCGGGATCTGGATGAGCTTCACCTTCACACCCAGTTCCTTCTCCAGCGCGGCCGTGGTCAGGTGCAGGTCCATCTCGAATTCCCACGCCAGGCAATAGCACTCCCGGCCGCCGGCGGCGGCCACAGCCTTGGCCAGTGCCGTCGCCTCATCCCGGCAGAACATGGAATCAATGCCGTCCACGTGGCAGAACGCACCGGCCTTGCGGCCGTGGATGAGCGGCGACGGCGCGTTTGTGAGCACCTCAGCCTTGAAGAACTCCAGCACCATGCGCCGGTGTTCCTCGTCGGCATTGTTCAGTCTTTCCTTCTGCCACCATTGCCGCTCATAGCGCCCGAGGTTGTACACGTCGAACGCCCGGTACGGCTTCCCCGCCTCGTGCAGCTCGCGCTGCACCCCGATCATCCGTTTGCGCGTGGTATGAATCGCGAACCGGCCAAGGTCAGCCATGATCCAACGACGCCCCAGTTTCTCGGCGACGGCACCGGTCGTGCCCGACCCGCAGAAGAAGTCGGCGACGAGGTCGCCAGGATTGGAAGAGATGCCTATAACCCGCTCAAGCAAGCCCTCCGGTTTTTGTGTTGCATAGTCAAGCACCTCTGAGGTTGTTCCGAGTTTGTAGGCCCTTGGGTCAGCATACACCTGCTGGATATCCGACCAGACTGTGGACAGAGGGATGCCTTTGCTTTCGTCTAGATACTGAATCTCCCACTCGCCCTTCTGTCGCATGCGTCGACGATAGCGTCGTCCTTCCTTGTCCGTCCATTTGAACCAGTCGGAAATGTACTTCTCTGAGTACGACAAGAACTGCTTGTTGAAGGTCTGCTGACCGTAGTGCTTTGCGTATGATACGATGTATTCATGGGCTTTTATGATCTTGTTCGCCGCCGCTCGGCCGCCGGATGGTGTCCCATATGACCAGACTATCTCATCGATTTCGTTTTCCCGCCCGAACACCTCTTCCAGAAGCATCCGCATGAAGTGGTTCACTTGAATACCAACGTGGACGTAGATGCTGCCTCGTTCAGACAGGAGTTCCTTCATCAAGGTGAGCCGTTCGTACATCATGAACAGGTACGAGTCCGTCCCCTTCCCCCACGTATCCCGGAACGCGACCATCTCCAACGTGGACTGATCCTTGGCGATGGTCTCCTTCTCGTCGCCAATCGGCACGTCCATCGTGAAATCAGCGCCCACGTCGAAGGGCGGATCTATGTAGATGAGGTCGACCTTGCCCTTGAACTCCTTGAGCAGCGAGGCCATGACAAGTTTGTTATCGCCCCAGATGAGGCGGTTGCGGAAGTCGGGCCAGGCGGGGGACTCCTCGCGGACCTTGGCGGTCTTGCGGTCGAAGAGCTCCATCTGGCCCTCGGCGGCGGCGCGCTGGCGCGGCTCGTCCACGGTCTCGATCCGCTGCATGGGCATGGCGCAGCCGGCGATGTCCACCTCGCGCCGGTTGCCGAATTCGTCGTACTTGCCTTCCCACACCAACTCGGTCTTCATCCGCGAGAGCGGGTGCGGGTTGTGCGGGCCGTAGGGAACCGGTTGCCCGGAGTTTGTGGCCATGAATCGTGGTCTCCTGTAAATCCGACTAGAACGCGCTTTTCAACCGAGGAGCTTATGCGCCCCTACAATCGGCATGATTCTGAGATTCATGCTTGCCAGCGTGCAAAATCCGGGCAGAAATGTCAAGTGCCGAGCAGGGAATCTATCTGATCGGGTACAGGACAAATATGTTGATGATTTGTAGAAACTTAATTTCACGGCGGATTTCATTGTGATTTATGAGTCCCCTGAATCCGTGACGGGATTTTATGTTGTCAAAATAATGTGCGTACAAACAACAATTTATGGCATTTCAAAATATCACCAAAAACACACGGCGCTGTTTGGCGGGAAAGACCGCCCTGCGGGTGAGGCCATTATGCCGCATCTGCTTTGTTGCGAAGGATTCGCGGTATATTTATACAGCGTCATCCTTCGCGCCGCGCAGCTGCGGCATACTGACCTCATCACGGATTCAGGTTCCGTAATAGATACGACCGTGTAAATTCCGATAATTTCGGCCAGGTTACACCATCCTGGCCGAAATTGGGCCACCGCGTATCGAATTCCGCTCCCCGAGCTTGGCGAGGGGTTCGAAAAGACAAGGCAAGTTTGGGGTGGTCCCGCGCTGAGCGGGATAAAATGCCGGGCTTGCCACGCTGGGCGTGGCGCGCCGGTGGGCGGGGCTAACCCGTCAGGTCTGCCGGGTAAATCTATGACTTGTCCGGCTTTAGACGGATTGCCCCGCTCCCGGCAAGCCCGCCCGCAGGGTCCGCGCAGCGGACAGACGCCCCAAAATGGCCGCCGTGCTTTTCGAACGGAATTCGCTACGCATCCCAAGCACGGCACTACAACAACAAATTTGTCTTACGACAATCTGATCTGCGGATTAGAGTATTGAAACCAGGCGCGTTCAGCGCAGGGGCATGGCCCAGTCAACAATCACTTGCCCGCGCCGCGCGCGCGGAACCAGGGCAGGGATCCCCAAGCGGATTTCTCATCCCAGAATCGGCTGGCGGTACGAATCCAGCCGCGGACCGGCAATCCTTGCACGCGGCGCAATTCCGGCTCCCACTGCGCCAGCGTCCGGCGCGCCAATTCGCTGACCGCGGCGGCATCGCCGCGGGTTTCGGCGGCTTCAACCGCCTGTGCGGCGCGGTACAATTCCGCCGCCATGTTCCAGTAGCGCAAGGCGTTCAGGAAGTCCGCCGCCTGGCGCTGCTCGCGCGCGAGGGATGCCTGGCGCATGGCGTTTTCGATCCGCGCCAGGGCGGCCGGCACATCCAAGCCTTCCAGCAGGAAGGCGATATTGCGCGAATTAGGCAGATAACATCCGACGGCGGGCGGCACCGGCTGGAGGAAGGGCGAATCCGAGCCCTGCGTTTCCACGGATTTAACGCGCCGGTCAAAGTGCTCGTAAACCGGCCGGACGGCGTCCGCCAGCGTACCGAACATGCCGGCCAGGAATTCATCGCGCAAGGCCGGATAATCCACCCGGGCCGCCCACCCCATCCGCGCGAATGCCTGGTAATTCAAGGCATACAC
>JAXGSX010000103.1:0-11527 GCA_040775225.1 Kiritimatiellia bacterium
CCTCCGACTGGCACCAGAGATTGAAAACCGTATCCTCGATGATCAGGCGCGGGCCTTGGATGCGGGGATGCGGCGCGGTAAAGGTGACATGGCCGCCTTCCCAGCCGTAGGTGTTGGGATGCAGGCGTTCGGGCAACTGCAACTGCGCCTGCCCGGCTTCGATCGGATCCCAGCACTCAAACGCCTGTTCCAGGGATTTGAACCAAAGGAAATGCGCCGCGGCCTGGGGATGGCCGTCGGCGGGCACCAGCGCATAGCGGTTGCAACATTGCAGCAGGTTGTCGGCCAGCAGCCCGTAATCCAGCACGGGGATTTGGTAGCGCAAGGCCAGCGCCTGCAAGTCGCCGGTATTGGGGGTGTACTGGCCGCAATTCTGAAACATGCAGAACAGGAATTCCGTTTCCGGGTAACGCCGCTGAATCCAGCGGATGGCGCCTTCAAACACCGCGACTTCGTCCGGAGTATCGGTTTTTTCGTTGGCGCCGCTGCCGAAAATCACCAGGTCGGGCCGGGGCCCTTCCGGCCGCGCAAACAAATCCGGATACAATTCCGCCCAGGTCCGCCCGGCGCCATGCCCGTTCAGGCCCGGGTCGGGCGGCAAGGCCAGGTTGCAGTAATCCGCCAACCCGGCATGGGCCTCGCCGACGCATGAGCCGTCGCAAGCCATGATGTTCAGCAGTAATTTTTCCACGGGCAGATTGAACTTGCGCATCAACTCCAGGCGCAGCCGGCCGGCAAAGCCCCAGTAATGCTGCCACCAGCCGACATAACCGGCCAGGTCCGGCCGGCCAACCATGCCCGGATCAAACGCATGGTTATCCGCCAGCGGCTGCTTGAACTCCGGCGCATCCGGGTTCTCGTTGTATGGGTAAAGCGGCGGATTGGCGCTGCCGCGGTCAATGCTGGACCCCATCACCATGATGTGCAGCGGTTCGCCCTTCCAAAGTTTCTGCATGGTGCGCGGGATATGGCGGTAAACCGGACGCATAACGCGCGCGCCGGGCCAGACCTGCCGCGGCGGCGGCGCCGCGGACCCGCGGACCAGCGCCGGGGCATACACCCAGGCCGTATCGCCGGTGGACATGTTGGCGAATTCCACCTGGACGCCGATGGTATTGACCGCCGCCGCGGAGCCTTGCCGGTCATCGGGTTGAAAGTTCCCGGGGATGGCGGCATCCTCGATCCGCAGCACGACATGGCCGGTGGCGGCGGCGGCCGTCTCGTAAAGCGCCGCCGTTATGAGTTCGCCGCGGCTCTGGCGCGGGAAAGTGCGCTGATCCGCCAGCCCGAAATCCTTGGGTTGCCATTCGCCGCCGGCGCTGTCGAGTTTCAGCAACCGGAGACGGACCTGCAATGTGTTGGGCGCCGGCTGGCAGCCATGCGCCAGCAGGCTGACATGGTCGCCATGGGCCAGGCCGGCTTCCGGCAGGGTAAAAAACTGAAACAGCCGCTTGCCCGGCCGGATTTCCGCCAGGTTATCCACGGCGAAGTCCGGGCGCGCGGCGGCATCCGCATGCCCGGCGCGGATGACCTGGATATCGCCCCAGGCGTCCGTGTTCCAGAAGGCGATATTGCCGGAAGCGAACGATTCCCGCCGGCCGGAGCGATGATTTTCAAAAAAATGGAACGCAAACTCCGGATTCTTCAAAAGATTCATGTTGGCCAATTCCGCTCCCATTGACTGCAATGCCGGCGTCATCAGCGCTGCCGCCAGGCTGGATATTAACTTGCGCGCCGATGCCATCATGCCTCCGCCGCCCCTTGCAGCGCCGCCAGGGCCCTGGCATAATCCGGCTCCTGCCCGATTTCCGGCACCTGCTCGGCATACACCACCCGGTTCCTGCCGTCCAGCACCAGCACCGCCCGGCTCATCAGGCCCGCCAGCGGCCCATCCAGGATCTGCACCCCGTATTGGCGGCCGAAATCGGGAGCGCGCATGGTGGAAAGCGTGGTGATGTTTTTCAAGTTCTGGCTTTCGCAAAACCGGCCCTGGGCAAACGGCAAATCGGCGGAAATATTGATCAGGGCCGTGTTGGGCAGCCGCGCCACCGCCTCGTTGAACCGGCGCGCGGAAGCGGCGCAGACGGGGGTGTCCAGGCTTGGCACGATATTCAACAGCTTGCGGCGGGCGCCGAAATGCGCCAGGCCGACATCCTGTAATGAAGCGTTAGTCAACCGGAAATCCGGCGCCGTGGTCCCCGCTGCCGGGAGATTGCCGGCCGTCCGCACCGGTTGTCCTTTGAATGTAATCGCCGCCATAGTCAGAACTCCTTCCATTTGTTGACTGCTGCGCGATGCGCTTAAGCATGCCAGCAACAATGCCAGCCTGTTTGTATAATTACGCGCCTGCGAAAGCAAGGACTTTTCTTGCGCCCAGCGGACGCACCAGCGGGGCAACACGCCGTTGAATTAAACATTAACTTGCCCTGCCCGCAACAAGCAGGGCGCAATAATCAAACCGGGATATGTGCCACCGGTCAATCTGCCCGGAGCGCTTTTGCTAAAAGGTTATAGGACGCATGCCGGCGCCTGGCACGGAACTCATTCTTGACGGCGGCGATCCGGCGTTTCAGTTCCGCCCTGCGCGCCGGGTCGGAGGCGGTTTTCAGTTCCACCCGCAGCGGCGCCAGCCTGGCCTTTTCCTGTTGCGCCAACGCGTCAGCGAAGACGCCGCGCCCGGGCGCCCAGAATCCCGTTCTGCGATCTTGTTCTGGCATCATCCCCTCAAAAATGGAACCGATCGCCCATCCACTGCGGGCAGGCATGGCCGCGGGCGGCGGCAATGCCGATAATGGTGCCGGGCGGCGGCAGCGGGGCATAGACCCGGACATAGTCCACAAGCATGGTCTTGGGCTCGGCTAAATAGTCATATGCGCCCGGGTTTGCTTCCATTGTGATTTTCAAATAGGCCGGCACCTGCATGACGCCGTTGCCGGCGGTGGTGCGCCAGGTCTCCACGTCATCCACGTAAAACACATATTCCGACTCCGTCCAGAGCAGCCCGACCGTGTGAAAACCCTCGTACAGGCCGGGCATGTCGGCCACATCCCTGCTGGCGCCGTAAGCGCCCCAGTAGATGGCGTGATTGATCCAGCCCTTGGCGGAATGAATGGTTTCGAAAATATCTATTTCGGAGCCCGCGCTGCCGTTCGTGACCGTGTAGGGGTTGACGCCGGACGGCATCAGCCAGAAGGCGCTCCAAGCGTCGGGTATTACCGGGAATGTCGTCCGGATTTCAAAATACCCATGCTTACGTTCGAAGAGATACTGGTTGTCATAAGGCCAGTCGCGCCGCGTCCGGACAGCTCCGGCGTAGATTTTGCCGTCATCCCGCCGCATGCGCAGCACCAGGTGGCTGGCGCCGTCCAGGTAGGCGTCCTGGTCCGACCACCACTGTGTTTCCCTGCGCTTCCACTCCGGCGCATGCTCCCACTTCGTGGCATCCAGCGCCGCGCCGTTGAACTCATCGGACCACACCAGGCGCCAGCCTTCCGCGATAGCCGGCGGCAAGGCATGGACAGCGGATGCGGAACAGACCAGCAGCATGATTACATGGATAAACTTTCGCATCTTGCTCCTTCCCGATTGTCCGGGGATCTTTCCATATTAATGCAAATCGAATCGCGGTTGACACCGCCTAACGGCGGGAGACTCTTTGGATGTAAACCGTACATGCGGGGTTCATGTTTTTTATCACACCCAGAAATGTCATTACAAACTATTTCGGTCCGCAAACGTGGTCAAGCCGCTATAAGTCTTAGAGGCAGTCATTTTACAAATCAGCAACCATTATTGCGCTGGCTTGACCGCATTCGCCTTTTCCAGTACGCACCATTACCGTTTCCGCAACCCATCCTTTGAGCATCTCCGGCAAGGCGGAGTTGTAGGCCAGCAGGACGCGCAACTTCATACCTTAATTTTGCACGAATAGGCGTAGATCGGCCGCGATGCGGGGCGCGGCGGGAAGAATTCCTGGATCATAGTTTCTCGCCCTTCAGTTGTCCAGGCGCCGGCGCGGGCGGCAGGAAGTTTTCACCGGTCACTACGCTTTTCCCCGTCTTCTGCTCCAGTTCCCGGCGCGCCCGTTTAGCGATGCCGCCGCCCTTGCGGCCGCGGCATTCTCTGGCATGCCGGTCGCCTGAACCGTCTCGGCAATCTGGCGCGTCGAAAGCTCGGCCAGCGCCGTAAAGATCAATTCCGCCTCGCTCATGTGGTCGCGCAAGTTCTGGGTTTTCAGGCCCTTAAGCGCCTTGTGCTGCTTGACCGAAACATCGCTCCACTCCTGATGGATGATGTTGGTCAGGAGGGCGTATTCATTCTAGCCTTTGATCTCGTGGTCCTTCCAGCAGTCGGTAAGTTTGTTGCGGGTCTCCTGGCCCATCATCCGCTGTTAAATCCACTTCTCGCTCCGGCCGTGCTGCCGCCAGTATTCGCGGGCGCGGTCGAGCGAGCGGGCCGGATCGCTCATGTCCTGAATACGATCGTAACCCACCTTGGCCAGCCAGAGTTTGATCGGCTCCGCCTTGGGGCTGGGAACCGATTGGATAATTCGCAGAAGTGTTTCCGGGTCAGCCACATCCGTCAGGTAAGCCTTGCCGTCGGCAGCCAGCAACTTCAGTCGGTTACATTTTGTAACCGACTCGCTCCCCTCCTTTTTTAGCCGGTTCTTCAGGACTTTCCAGTAGTTCCGAGCGGCTTGGTACTCAGCCTGTTGTATCAACGCCGCCACGATGTCCACCACGGAGAAGAACCACGTTTCAGCCTTCTCATCATACATCCTGCGGATCTTGGAGTCGGCACCGAGCCAGAGCCAGTGAGATCAAGATTTGAATTTAATCAGCCTAACAGATCACGTCTAAAAATGCCAGAGCAAATCCGGGAGAACACATGGCGGGGATTCAGGATGCCGTCAATCGCCGCTTGACTATGGGTAAATTTGTGTTAAACAATGCCCTAAATACGGCGCAACACAACACCGGCAAACAGCCGGATTCCGGCGTCCCAACCAAACGTGACATCGCATAATTCAGCAAACCCGGCATCATCCCAATGAGCACCATGACCCGTATCCCCATCGCCTTGCAGCTTTATTCCGTGCGCGAAGCTTGCGCCAGTGATTTGGCCGGCACCCTCAAGGAAGTCGCGGCCATGGGTTATGCCGGGGTGGAATTCGCGGGATGGCACAACCAATCTGCCGCCGCCTTGAAACAAATGCTGACGGATAACGGGCTGCGGGTGGCCGGCGCCCATATCCCTTTAGCCCAGTTCGAGCCGGACAACTGGGAGGCCAATGCCGACTTTAACCAGGCCCTGGGCAACCAGTACCTGATTGTCCCCGGCATCCCGGCGGAGCGCCGCCAGACCCTCGACGACTGGCGGCGCCTGGCCGACTTCTTCAACGACCTGGCGGAGAAAGCCGCGCGGCGCAATCTGCGTATCGGCTACCACAACCACTGGATGGAGTTCGAACTGCTGGAAGGCCGGCGTCCCTGGGATGTCTTCTTTGACGCCACCCGCCGGGAGGTCATCATGCAATTCGACACCGGCAATGCCTTGCGCGGCGGCGGCCTGGCCCCCGACTACCTGCGGCGCTATGCCGGCCGGGCGGAAACCGTGCATCTTAAGGAATATTCCGCCGCCAAGCCCAAAGCCCTGATCGGCGAAGGCGATGTCCCCTGGCCCGAAGTTTTCGACTTGTGCGAGTCAATCGGCGGCACGCAATGGTACATCGTGGAGGAGGAATACCGCCCCTACCCGCCCATGGAAAGCGTCCGGCGCTCCCTGGAAGCCTTGCGCCGCATGGGAAAAGTTTAACCACCAGTCAAGGGAGCAATAATGAAAAAACGGGCCTCGGCATCGCAAACCATCAACGTCGGCATCATCGGCGCGGGGGCCATTGCTGTGGACCATGTCAAAGGCGTCAACGCATACGCCGGCGCGCGGGTGGCGGCCATCGCCGACAGCAGCGCCGAACGCTGCCGCGCCATGGCGGAACAATTTCAAATCCCAAAAATTTACGCCGACCTCCGGAAACTGATCGCCGACCCGGAAATTGACGCCGTGATCGTGGGGCTGCCGAATTACCTCCACCTGCCGGTCAGCCTGGCGGCGCTTTCCGCCGGCAAGCACGTGCTGCTGGAAAAACCCATGGCGCTGAATTACAGCGAGGCGCGGCGGATTGCCGAGTCCGCGCGCAAACACAAACGCATCCTGATGCCGGCGATGAACATGCGGTTCAACCGGAAAATCCAGACCATAAAAGCGCTGGCGAAACGCGGCGAATTCGGCGAGGTTTATCAGGCCAAGGCTTACTGGCTGCGGCGCAGCGGCTGCCCGCGTTTCGGGACCTGGTTCGGGCAAAAGCAATTCGCCGGCGGCGGCGCGATTCTGGATATCGGCGTGCATGCCCTGGATGCGGCGCTGTATCTGCTGGATAACTGGCGGCCCCTGTCCGTTTCCGGCGCGGTTTATTCCAAGTTCGGCCCGCGCGGGCTGGGCGAAGGCCGTTGGGGCAAAAGCGACATCGGCAAAAACCGGTTCGACGTGGACGATTCCGGCATCGCCTTCATCCGGCTGGCCGGCGGCGTGACGCTGACCCTGGAAGCCAGTTGGGCGCGGCATGCCGAGCAGGACAACAAAAACGGACTGGAACTGTTCGGCACGGAAGCGGGCGCCGAAGCCTTTGCCGCGAAAGTTTTCCGCTACGGCAAAAAACCGGGAGAATACGAGGTGATCGAGCCGCAAAACGTTCAGCTGCGCCATCCGACGGCCAGCCGCCAGGGGCATTGGCTGGATGTGATCCTGGGCCGGGACAAGCCGGATGTCACCATGGAACAGGCGTTGGTGGTCCAGAAGATCCTGGATGCCATTTATAAATCAGCCAAAACCGGCCGGGAGGTGCGTTTATGAATCAGCGTGCAATCTCATGCGGATGCTTGTTTGGCCTGCTGGCGCTCTGCGGCGCCGGTCGGGCGGCGGAAATCGCAGCGGATTTATCAGTCACGAATTTCCCCGCGGACCCGTACGCGTTTGCCACGTACACGTACATCGGCGAAGCCGACCTGAAAAAATCGGACACCGGCCAGGCCGATTCGCGCGCGCGCCTGCATGAGTGGGAAGCCCTGGCCGCGCTGCCGTATTGGCATGCCGGGGCGCATACCCTGCTGGCAGGCGCGGGCGTGAAGTATAACCGTTTTGAATTTCAAAATGTGGACTTGGGCGATGAAAACGTTTACGCCCTGCGTCTGCCGTTGGATTACATCCACGACGCGAACGGCGACTGGATGTTCTGGGGCAACGTCACCCCCGGCCTGTTCAGCGATCTGGAAGGACTGAACCGCGACGATTACAAGACGCAGTTGCACGGCATGGCCGTTTACCGCTGGCTGCCGCAGTTGCACCTCGCCGCCGGCCTGGCTTACGACAGCGCCTTCGGCGACGACGACCTGTATCCTCTGGGCGGGTTGATCTGGCGCGCCCATGCCCAATGGCTGGTCAGCCTGATCCTGCCCGCCCCCGCCGTCGCCTGGCGCCCCTGCCAGAAGCTGCTGGTATACGCCGATGCCCGGCCGGCGGGCGACAAGTGGAACGTGCGTGTGGACGGCGAGCCTGGTGATTATGACTTCAAGCTGGAATGCTGGCGCATAGGCGCCGGATTCGAATACAACCTTTTCGGCGCCTTATGGATGCACCTGGGCGGCGGCATGGAGATAGACCGCCAGTACGAAGTCAGCAACAGCGCCGGCGAATTGTACAAGTCCGAGGTGGATGACTCCTGGTTCTGCCGCGCCGGCGTCCTCTGCCGTTGACGGCATGCCGGCGCGCCGCATCTCGGGATCGGCGTTACTTTTCCGGCTGCCATTCCGCCTGAAATACGTGGCGCCCGGGCGGCACACGCCGGCGTATCGCGCAATGGCGTTCCGGTGAAAATCGGAATCCCGGCTCAAGATATGCCGGGCGCATTCCCGGCGGCACGGGCAGCCGGATTTCAGCGGATATGCCCGGCGGCAAATCCGCTTCCAGCGCGAAGGAATTTTCCGACTGTGCAAAGTTCACGCCGACCGGCCCCCGGATCGTGGGAGTGCGCAACCGCGCGGTTGGCAGGGTTCCGGGCTGCGGGGCGATCAGGATGCGGGCGAATCCCGGAGATAATGGCCGCACCCCCATCAAGCGCCGGGCGATTAAATAGGCCGGCGTGGCGCCCCACACATGCGTCCATGACTGATTGGGCTTCAAGGCATCGTTCCAGCATTCCATGGTCATGGTGGCGCCCTGGCGCAGCATGCCCGCCCAACTGCGATCGCCGTCCGCCTCCATCAATTCAATCGCCTGGCCGGCGGCATTGCCGCGCCACAAGGCTTCCAGGAGGAAGAAGGCCCCCCACAAACCGCAGCGCATGCCGCGGGATTTGAGGAAATCCACGATCCCGGGGATATGCCTGTCCCGGGCCAAGCCCAGCGCCAGGGGCAACGCATTGGCATGGAGCGAGTGGTGGCGGCTGCCTTCGCTGTCAACGAACAACCCGCGCCCGTCATCGAACAACACCCGGTACATGGCGCGCCCTACGCGGAGCTGTTCCGCGCGGATTGCGCGGGCTTGCTTAGTCCGCTCCAGCGCATCCGCCATGCCGGCCAGGCATCCCAGGGCGCGCCAGTGAAAAATATTGGCCGACAGGTTCACCCTCCCGATTTCATAATCGTCGCGCAGAACGGCCGGCCAATCAACCAGATCGCGAAAGATTGCGTCACGGTTATGCAGCTTGTCGAACAAGGGATGCGGGCGGGATATTTCGCCGGTGGCCAGCAATCCATCGGGGCGTTTCAAATCCCAGAGCGCCATGGGATACAGCGCGTCGAAATGCTGCCGCAGAAAATCCCTGTCGGCAGTGTGCCGGTAATCCGTCCAGGCCATGGCCGGCAGAGCCAGGGCCCATTCGTAACACCAGCAGCCATCCGACAGCAGCCGGAGCAGCGTGGTGCGCCCCATGGAATAATCGCAATCCACCGCGCCGTGCGCCAACTGCGCCAGCCAGGCGTCGCCGGCATAAGCCAGACGCTCGCGGTCGCCGTCAATGTATATCCCGAAACAACTGGCGGCTTTCAGCGTGTGTTTGCACAAGTTCCAGATTTGGTTCAAGTTTTCATCCGGCGAACTGAAGGCCGATGCCTGGCCGTCGAAACGGTAGTGCGCAACGGTGCGCTCGACATCGCACGGACGCAGGCGATCCGGGACGCCGGCCAGTTCCACGTAACGAAACGGCATGAATTCGCCGGTATGCGCAGGGCATGGAATAGTCCTGGCGGCAGCGCAATTGTAGTTTTTCGGCTGGTAGGCATCCCCGAACTCCGGCTTGGGCAATTTGAGCCGGTAGCGGCGCCGTCCCGGCGCAATTTCCAGTTCCAGTTCGCGGAAACGCCGGCTGCAGGCGGGCGAACGCGGCGGCGGCGCGCAAACGGCCAGGCCGGCGGGCGATTGCACCTCTCCCATCCGCACGGTGACGGTATGGGGCACGTCAGCCTGAATGCTCAACTCCAGTGTTCCGAAGGCGTCCTGTCCGAAATCGAAAAACCACCTGCCGCCGTTGATTTTCTCGCAGACGGCCGGCCGGCGGCGGTCTTCCGTGACCATGGCCTGCGCCGCTTCCAGGTAATCTCCCGGTTGCAGACTCCAGGTGCTGAAAAACGCTATCGCGGAATAAGCATAGGCTTGGCCGGCGGCGCCGGCAAAACCTGCCTGCCAGTAATAAACGGTAAAAGGACGCAAGGCCGCTCCGGCATACCTGACCGGATCAAGCGGCGCAGGCATGGGCCCGCTGTCCCACATGTCCGCCGATCCCGCCATCAGGCGCGCGGCGTCGGTCCCCACCATGATCCGGCATTGCGCCGGCGGGGATCCCAGCCTATCGGCCAGGCGCCAGCAGAAAACCGGCCGGGGATTATTGATGACCGGGCCGGTCAGCGGATTGTGAAAATCGCACCTCAAGTCCGCGGGTGGCGCCGGCGCTTTGGTCTTGCAATGCATACGACCCGAATCCTTCAAGGGATTTTCCGGCGGCGGCAAAGTATTCCGGCATCCGTCTTCATCAATTTACCGGCATCAGGCATCCGCCAGATCTTCCGGCAACATCGCCTGCAAGTCCACCCAGGCGCCGCCTTGCGAACTATAGGCGGCGCAGCCGATGAGCTCGGCGGTGAAGGCCTGTTCTACCGTGGTGAACGGCTGGCGCGCGCCGGACATCAATTCCGTGAAATGCCGGACCACGCCCGGCGCCCCGTTGTAATGGATGCGGCCGTGATAGGCGAACCGGTATTCCTGGATGCGCCCCGGCACGTCATCATAGCGCGGGGTCAGGATGATCCTGCCGTCCGGCGGCCCGTCCATCTGGGAAAAAATTATGCGCATGCAGGCTTCCGTGCCGATAACCTGGTATTCGCGGCTGGTCAACCCGCGGGCAAAGAAGCAATGGGAATAGACGCCGAAGGTATTTTCATCCATGACAATCGTGCAGGTCTCGTTGTCGGGGATGTCCGTCGCCCTGGCAAACACGCACAGATCGTCCGCCGCCGCCACATCGCGCAAACCGCCGTGGTTGCCGGCCATGCCCCGCGCGCTGTATTCCCGGCAGGTTGCGCGTTCCGGGCATTCGCAGCAGCGCAGGGTGTCGGGCTTGTCGCCGCCGTAGGCCTGCTGGAAACTCAAGGCCGAAACGCGCAGCGGTTTGCGGCCCATCAGAAACAGCATGACATCCAGGTCATGCGTGGCTTTTTCTATAAACTGCCCGCCGCCGGTCTGCATGTTGCGGCGGAAGTTGTGGTACATGCTGGCGCCGCCGATGGTTTGGGTGAAATTAGCGGAACACACGCGTCCCAGCGCGCCGGAAGTTATCAATTCCCGCGCCTTGCGCACGATGGGCGCGTAACGCATGACATGGTGCACCATGACCGGCGCCGGGTAACGCCGGGCGAACCGCAGCACCCCGCAAATCTTGTCAAAGGTGGAATCCAGCGGCTTTTCCAGCAGAATCGGGATGGCGGCGCTCTCCAGTTCGCGCAAACAGGACAGGTGGCAATGGTTGGGCGCGGAAACGATGATGCCGTCCGGTGTTTCCCGGGCCAGCAGCGCCTGGACGCTGTCGTAGCGCGCCGGACGGCAGCCGGTCCAGTCGCAGCCTTCCGCGTAGCGGACATCGTCCGGCTCCACCACCGCCTGCAGTTTGACCGCGCCGCGGCTGAGCTCGATGAAATCCCTGCCATGCCGTTTCCCCATCTCTCCGAATCCGACAATCGCCAGCTTTTTCTGCATTTTTAACTCCTCCGTGTTTGCCCTTTAAAGCGCGGTTTATACAACACGGAAGCCGATTTGGCCATTTCTTTCTACAGATTTTTCAGCCCGCGCGCGAGCGGCCATTGCAACACTTATGAAGTGAAAGTGGTCACGCGGTAAGCTATATTCTTCGTGTACTGACAATACATGGAGGACATCGTGACTTACAAACGCGTGACCGGTGAAGAGCGTAGACTGATTTATC
>JAXGSX010000104.1:0-11518 GCA_040775225.1 Kiritimatiellia bacterium
TCCGCAGCCGAAACTGAGGACGCCATGCGCGGTGTAACGCAGGATGTCGCCGGCAGCCAGACGCCGGACGGCGCCCAGGCGGCCGGCAATTCCCAGTCCGGTTAAATGCGCGGCCGCGCCCCATGCCAGCGCCATGATGGTGGCCGGCAATGCTGCGATGGTCTGCAGCGCCTGCCGCATGAAGATGTCGCCCAGGGCCCAACTGAGCGAGGCCAGCAGCGCGCAGACGATGCCGCGCCGCGCGGCCGCGCTCCCCGCCGCCGCGCCGCGCGGCCGCCAGGTCAGCAGCGCCGCCCCCAGCACGGCCAGCAGGCTGGCCAGCGCAATCCGGCCGGTGACGGCTTCCATGCCGAGCGCAAACGCCAGGAACACCACCATGACCGCTTTCAGGCGGGTCAGCGGGACCGCCACGGAAATTTCCGCGGATTTGATGACTTCATAAAAGAAAATCGTGGCCAGCGGAAATTGGCAGATGCCGCCCAGCGCCAGCCATAAGCCGGGGCGTGAAAACAGGGCCGCGGCCGGCGCCATCGCTCCGCTTTGGAATACCTGCAATGCCAGTAGAATCAGTATGCCGGCGGGCATGCTGCAAGCCACGCCAAGATATCCGGGCGCGCGGACGCCGCGGACCACCACCACGGCCATTCCCCAGATCAGAGTGGTTGCCAGCGCGGCAATGTATTCAAGCGCCATGACGCAAGTCCGGTTTGTCCGGCTGGGCGGTCAGAGAAATTCATTCGCGATTTCCGCCGCCGCCGCGGGCAGGATACCGGCCGCGCGGGCCAGGTCAATCACGGTGTAACGCTCGCGTAATTGGTGGCAGCGCACGGCCGCCTCCATGAAATGCGCCCGGGTGCAGCCGATATCCTCCACGCGGTGGGCGGCGCCGGCTGCCGCGAGGCATTGCTTGATTTCCGCGGGCGCCACATGATTATCGGTGATGATCCGGCGGAGGCGCGGCCAGAGTTCCGGTTCAGTCCGCAGCCGGCCCGCCGCGGCGGCGGCCCGCCGCCGTTTACGCGCATGCTCGTTTTCCACCTCGGCCGCCAGGCGCCCCCAGTAGGCGGCGTCCGTCGGTTCGGCGGCCTCGCGGAATTCGGGCGCGGGCAAATCCAGCAGCCGCTGATAGAGGGCTGCGGCGAAAATCGTGCCCAGCCCCACCTGGCGTCCATGGTAATCATGCCGCAATCCGCGTTCCATGGCGATCATGTCCAGCGCGTGGGAAATCAAGTGCTCGCCGCCGGAAGCCGGGAAGGAGGTGGCGGCCATGGTCATGGAAACCCCGGAATAGATCAACGCCTGGAACAGGGCCTCCATGGCCGCCGGGTCGCCCCGGGCCAGCCCGGCGGGATGGCGGCGGTACCCCGGCTCCAGGTCGCGGATCATCCGCGCGCAAACCGGGCAGTAGTATTCTCCGAAAAGCAGGTTGCTGATTTGCCAGTCGCAGATACTGACCGGTTTGGCGAGCACGTCGCCCAGCCCGGCGGCCGTCAACTCGCGCGGCGCCGCCGCCAGGATGGCCGGGTCGGCGATAACCGCGATGGGGGATACGCCCTCCACGACGCGTTTGACGCCGTCAATTGCCGGGGCGATATTGCTGGAGGCGTAGCCGTTCATCGAGGCGGCGGTGGCGAAGGTCATATACGGTAGACCGCTTTCGCGCGCCAGCCACTTGGTCAGGTCGCTGATCACGCCGGCGCCGGCGGCCAGCAGCAAATCGGCCGGCGGCATGCGGGCTTGCAATTCCCGCAGCGTGAGATCGTCGCAGACAGGCGATATGCCGGGGGCGGGGTCGGGGACAATCAGTGTCTGCAGGGCCAGGCCGCCGTTGCGCAGGGCATCCCCGCAGGCGCGGCCGGCCGCGGCATGCGTGCGCGTGTCGGCGAGCAGGGTGATGCGTCCGGCGCCCGGCGCCAGCCGGCGCACCGCCGCCGGCAACTGTGCGGCGGCGTTGGGCGCATAAATCACCTCGCGCAAAGGCACACGGTGCGCGCGCCCGCATTCGCAGTTAAAACTGCGCCCCAGAAATGAACTTGGGTTCATGCGCTAGTTGACACGCTTGCGCACATCGTCCAGTTGGCCGGCGCTGCCGAGGTAGCGGTTCTTTTCCTCGATATACTTGGCGAATTCGGCCATGAAAACCTTGCCCGGCGGGCGCAGGTCGAAATTCTCGGGGTTATCGCGGAATTGTTCGCGATGCACGCGGCACCAGACCAGACGGCCGTCGGTGTCGATGTTGACCTTGGTGACGCCCAGCTTGGCCGCCTTGATGAATTCTTCCGGGTTGACGCCCTTGGCGTCTTTCAGTTTGCCGCCGGCGGCGTTGATGCGGCGGACCTCGTCCGGCGGGACGGAACTGGAACCGTGCATGACCAGCGGGAAACCGGGCAGCAGTTTCTGGATCGCTTCGATGATCTCGAAATGGAGACCCTGGCTGCCGGCGAATTTATAGGCGCCGTGGCTGGTGCCGATGGCGCAGGCCAGGCTGTCGCAGCCGGTGCGTTGGACGAAATCCGCCGCCTGGGCCGGGTCGGTCAGGTGCACCTGGTCCTCGGAAACGGAAATGTGCTCTTCCACGCCGCCCAGTTGCCCCAGTTCGGCTTCGACGACAATGTCGCGGGCGTGCGCCGCCTTGACCACGCGCTTGGTGATGGCGATGTTTTCCTCGTAGGGATGCATGCTGGCGTCAATCATCACGGAACTGTAAAACCCGCTCTGGATGCAGTCCATGGCGGTCGCTTCGTCGCCGTGGTCCAGGTGCACGGCAAAAACGGAGTCGGGAAAAATCTCGTCCGCCGTGCGGATCATGGCTTCCAGCATCCGCTTGTCGGTGTAGGAGCGGGCGCCCTTGGAAATCTGGACGATGAACGGCGCCCGGCTGTTAAGATTGCCGCGGAACAACCCCATGGTCTGTTCCAGGTTGTTGATGTTATAGGCGCCGACGGCATATTTGCCGTAAGCATGCTTGAAAAGGGCGCGGGTGTTGACAATCATAAAGAAACTCCTTTACTTTAAGGCGGCCGTTTTGACTTGGGTCTTTCGCAATTAAGAACATATAGTCTACAACAGGACCGGCAAAAATCAATCGAAATATTCCAGGTGCCGCCAAGGCACAAAGGCGAAAACCGGAAATTACACAAAAAAAGCAGCCCCCAAAAAAGGGGGTAGACGCGTCCAGACCGGCAAAACCAGGAGCATTCACGGCGGCGGCGCGCACCCGCGGGCGTCGAGGTAGCTTTGCAGGATGATCTGGGCCGCCGCCTGGTCGCGCAATTCCCGCCGTCGCGCGCGGCGCACGTTGCCCTCCAGCAGCATCCGTTCCGCCATGCTGCTGCTCAGGCGTTCGTCCCACAATTCCACCGGCAACCCGGTGGCCGCGCGCAATTGTCCGGCAAAATGCCGTGCCGCCTCGGCGGCCGGCCCGACCCGTCCCTGTAAATCCAACGGCCAGCCCAGCACGATCTGCCGCACGGCGCGGGCGGCGCAGATTTCCTGCACCGCCTGCAAGGCATGGCGGACGCCGCGCAGTTCCACCGTCGGCAGGGGGAGGGCGATGACACCGGTTTCGTCGCTGAGGGCCAGGCCCATCCGGCGCGAGCCGAAATCTATGCCCAGGCACCGGGTCATAGCCAGTCCCGGCTGTCCGCCCGGCGCTTGAGCTGTGCCACGATTTGCTTGACGTCCTGGTCGCGCGTTTTAGGGCAGACCAGCGTGGCATTTTGGCATTGCACGACTACCAGGTCCTGGACGCCGACGAGGGCGATCAGGTTTTCCTTGCCGGCCAAGATGATATTGCCCGATGCATCCAGCGACACCGCGCGGCCCACGCGGATGTTGCCGGCACGGTCCGGTTGAAAATGTTTTTCCAGCGCGGACCAGGAACCGACGTCGTCCCAGGAAAATTTTCCGCGCGCCATGGCGATGTTGCCGGCTTTTTCCATTAAGGCATAGTCAATGGATATCTTTTCCATGCCGCGGTAAGCGCGGGACAATGCTTCGGCAAAACCCCGGCGGCCGATGGCCGGCGCCAGGTCATCCATCAACCGCGTCAACTGCGGATGATGGCGGCGGGCGGCGTTTTGAAAAACCTCCAGCGACCAGACAAACATGCCGGCATTCCAGTAAAAATTACCCGCCTTCACGTAGCGCCCCGCCTTGGCGCGATCCGGTTTTTCGACGAATCGCGCCACTTTGTAAAACTCCGTGCGGCCCGGCGCGGCCAGCCGTTCCCGCGCCGCTTCCAGGTAGCCGAAACCGGTGCTGGGCGCGGCAGGGGGGATGCCGATGGTCATGAGCAAATCCCGCGCGGCGGCAAGTTTCAGGGCATCGGCCAGCGTCCGCCGGAATACCGGCAGGTTGCCGATGACATGGTCGGCGGTCAGCACCGCGATTTGAGCCGCCGGATCGCGTTCGCGGACGATGGCGGCGCCCAGCGCCACGGCCGGGGCAGTGTTGCGCGCATCCGGCTCGCCGATGATGTTGCGCGGCGGGAAATCGGGCATAATCTGCCGGATGGCCGGCGTCAAGTCGGCGCTGGTGACAATGATGACCCTGTCAGGCGGAATGAGGGGCTGCAACCGGCGAACCGCTTCCACCAGCATTGGCCGGCGGGAAGTCAAAGCGAGCAATTGTTTCGGCCGGCGCGCGGTGCTCATCGGCCAGAATCGTTCGCCACGGCCGCCGGCGAGTATGACGGCATAGGCATGGGAATGCGGTGCAGGTTTGGTTTTCAATGGATCAGGTTGTCCCGGTTAAATAAATTAATTTAAGTTCATGATAATTTGAATGCCGCGCAAGGTCAAGCGCGGATCGAAATGCACGTTGAAATCCGCGCCGGCCAGCGTCCGCCGGGCATAACCGCCGGTGGCGCAGACGGCGGCGGAGGGCGTCAGTTCCGACCTTACGGCCGCCAGACCTTCACGGAACATGCCGCGCCAGCCGAGAACCGCGCCGGCCCGCATGGCGGCGGCGGTGCCCCGGGCGATGGCGCGCCGGGCGGCGGCCGGCGGCGGCAAGGGCAGCCGCGGCAGGCAGGCGGTGCGATCGGCGAGGTAATCCAGGAAGAGCGCCGGCCCGGGCATAATCAAGCCCCCCGCAAAACAGCCGGCGGAATCCACGGCGTCAATGGTCAGCGCCGTGCCGAAATCCGCAATGATCACCGGCGCCCCGTAAATTTTAAAAGCGGCGGCGGCATTGGCCAGGCGGTCGGCGCCGATCGTCGCCGGATGCGGATATTTCAACTTGACGCCCAAGCGCAGCGTATGCCGGATCAGCAGCGGTTCCCGGCCCGTGATGCGGCGCAGTTCCTTCCGCCAGATGGGCGTGGCGGCGGGCACCACCGAGCAGATGGCGGCGCGGCGCGGGATGGCGCCGGCCGTCAACCGCCGCAGCCAGGCATGGACTGCCGCCGGCCGGGCGGCATACGCGGGCATGCGCCAGACGCGGCCCGGTCCGCGGTTGTCCGCCAGCGCTGCCGCGACGCTGGAATTGCCGATATCTACGAGTAAATCCGCGGGCATGGCTATTCCCTTAAGCCAATCAATGCTATTCTCCAAGGCCGTCAGCAGAGTAGAAGATAGCGGCGTTGAAAGCAAGATCAACCCATGTGCACCGGGGCCGGGTGAACCGGCGGGCGACCCCGCAGCAGCATGGCAAACCGTTCGTATTGGCGGCCGGCAGACGGATCGCGGTCATGCCAGCGCGCCATGAATTCCGTAATCCGCAGCCAGGAGCGCCGGAATGACGCCGGATCTTCGAAAAGCAGCACCCGCTTGCTGTAACCGATCAACACGGCGTAATGTCCGTCATGGTTGTCCTGCCGCCAGTCCTTAAGCGTCATGTAACGGTCCGCCCAGGCCTGGAGCAGGACGATAGACGGATGCCCGGCGTCCAGGCGCGCCTTCAGATCGCGCAACTGCCAATGGTCATGCGCTTCGACATCGAACCCGCGCCGGCGCGCCGCGGCGATCATGTGTTCCACCCGCGTGCCTTCCGGGCCGGTGCCGAGTTCCTTCAGCAGCTTGTCTTCGCGGATGTCAATGCCGTAATAAGCCATGACTACCTGCAAGGCCTTGGCGCCGCAGTCATAGTCGAATGTCTGGCGGACGACATGTAAATTGATGATTTGCATGGCGCAGAGATACGGGCGGGCGGACACGATATCGGCAAAACGGCCGTCCCATCAGGCGTCTTCCTGCAATTCCAGGGTTAAATCTGCCGCCGGCGCGGAGTGTGTCAGGCAGCCCAGCGAAATGGCGTCCACCCCCGCTGCGGCCGCGGCTTCCACCGTCGCGAGGGTAATGCCGCCGGAAGCCTCCAGCTTGCAGCGCCCGGCGGAAATGGCGGCGCAGCGGCGCATCTGTTCCGGGGACATGTTGTCCAGCAGAATCCAGTGCGGCCGGGCTGCGAGCGCCGCGCGCAATTCGTCTTCATTTTCCACCTCGACTTCCAGCGGTAAATCGGGATAGGCCGCGCGCGCCGCCCGGATGGCGCCGGCCAACCCATCCGGGCCGCGCCAGAAACGGCGGTGATTGTCCTTGATGAGGATCATGTCCGAAAGGCCGAACCGGTGGTTGGCGCCGCCGCCGCAGAGCACGGCGTATTTTTCCAGGCGGCGGAGGGTGGGGGTGGTTTTGCGGGTGTCCAGAATCCGGACGGTCAGGCCGCGGGTTTTTTGCACGAAAGCCGCGGTCAGGGTGGCGATCCCGCACAGCCGCTGCAGAAAATTCAAAGCGACGCGTTCGCCTGTCAGGATGGGCCGGAGGGGCCCGGCGATGGACATGATGATCTGGCCCGGCTGCGCGGCGGCGCCATCGGCGAGCGGCGTTTCCACGCGCAATGCCGGATCGAGTTGCCGGAACACATCCCGCGCGATTTCCAGTCCGGCCAGGCGGCAGTCCCGGCGGGTGATGATGGCGCCGCGCCCGCGTGCATCGCGCGGGATCAGCGCCAGGGTGGTGGCGTCGCCGCCGCCGATGTCTTCCTCCAGCGCCCGCCTGATCAGGCCGCGCAACGCGGGCCAGTCCGCGGCCGGAATGCGGGGCGGCATCTGGTGCTCGTTCTGCATGTGGTCGTCTCCGGAGATTTGTGCGGGGACAATTGTATAACTTGCCGCGGCGTTTTGCCATTGCAAAATTTTCTGCATTCGAGTCTTGACATCCCGCCGGTTCTGAATTAAAAACGGTTTTGTAAAAATGGTTGCGAAAGCCGATGGTTTAAAACCGCAGGGGGCGTATGGCCGCAAATGCACAAGCTGCCGCAGGATGGCTGATCCGCACCTGCCAGGCCGTAAGCGAGGCGCTGACCGTGGAACAGGCCTTGCACGAGGTGGTCGAGCAATTAAAGGATTTTATCCCCCACCGCAGCCTGGCCGTGATTATGGTGGATCAAAACACCGATGACCTGGCGATCAAGACATCCCGGCAGATATCTTATTCCTTCGCCAAGCAGTTTCACCGGCCGATTGACGGGCTGGTGATTCCGAATGTGCTGCTGAAACATGAAACCGCGGTATTGAACGACCTGCGGCCGGAGATGCCGGAGTATGATGAAATCAAGCTTGAATCGGATTTGACGGCGGCGGTGCTGGCGCCGATCATGCACAGCCAGCGGGCCATCGGCTACCTGCATTGCGCGCGCGAGGAAGGCGGTTTCTCCGCGGAAGAAGGCGCCTGGTTGCAGTTGCTGGGGCTGTTGATCGGCCAGTTGATTGAAAAATACGAGCTGATGGTCTTATCCCGGCATCTCTCCCGCGTGGATGACGCCAGCCAGGCGCTGAAGTACCACGCCTTTCTGGAGGAATACCGGATGGAACTGGCGCGGGCCAAGTCTTATCAGCAACGCCTGTCCCTGATTTTCCTGGATGTGGACGATTACACGGGCTTTGTCCAGACCTGCGGCATTGAAGCCGGTCATGCCTTGCTGGAGGAAATCCACCGGCTGATAAAAGGCAGTATCCGGGAAATAGACCTGGTGGGGCGTTTTTCCGCCGACGAGTTCATCGTTTGCATGGGCGGGATCGGCCGGGAAAAGGCGGCGGCGGTGCTGGAAGACATCCGCACCCGGGTCCGCGGGCATGTGGCGCCCAACTCCGGCTGCCAGGTGACGATCAGCGGCGTGGCCATGACCATGCGCACGCCGGAGGATCTGGAGATCCCGCTGGAAAAAATCCTGGCCGCGCTCGGCAGCGGCTTGATCACAGTCCGGGCGCAGGGCCGGGATCAAGTGATGAGCATTGATCCGCCAGCACAATGACCCGGTTCCGCCGCGCTTCCAGCACTCCCTCGCCGCAGTCAAACCATAACGTGCGCTGGTTGCTTTTGCGCACTTTCAGCCTGCCGGGACGCAGGCCGGCCAGCAGCGGCGCATGCCGCGCCAAAACCCCGAATGCTCCGTCCGCGCCCTGCGCGACCAGGGATTCGGCGGTATCGTCATATACCACGCCGGCGGGGGTTATGATTTCCAGTTCAAAAGCGCGCATCATCTGCCTTCCTGCTTCCGCTGGGCTTCGGCAATGTCGCCCACCATGTAAAAGGCGCTCTCCGGCAGGCCGTCATGCCGGCCATCCAGGATTTCCCGGAAGCCGCGGATGGTTTCCGCGCGGCTGACGTAGCGGCCCGGTGCGCCGATAAACTGTTCCGTGACGAAAAACGGCTGGGTCAGGAAACGCTGGATTTTACGCGCCCGGGCGACGGTCTGCTTGTCGGCGTCGGACAATTCTTCCATGCCGAGGATGGCGATGATGTCCTGCAATTCCCGGTATTTCTGGAGAATTTGCTGGACGCCGCGGGCGACCCGGTAATGTTCTTCGCCGACCACATCCGCGGCCAGGAATTTGGAATTCGAATCCAGGGGATCCACGGCAGGATAGAGACCCTGTTCGGCAATGGCCCGCGACAGGACGGTGGAGGCGTCAAGGTGGGTGAAGACCGTGGCGGGGGCCGGATCGGTCAAGTCGTCCGCCGGCACGTACACCGCCTGCACCGAGGTGATCGAACCGCGGCGGGTGGAGGTGATGCGTTCTTCCAGCTCGCCCAGTTCCGCGGCCAGGGTAGGCTGGTAGCCGACGGCGGAGGGGATGCGTCCGACCAGCGCGGAAACCTCCGAGCCGGCCTGGGCAAACCGGAAAATATTGTCAATGAACAAAAGGACTTCCTGTCCGGTTTCATCCCGGAAATGCTCCGCCATGGTCAGGGCGGTCAGGGGCAAACGCAGGCGCGCCCCGGGCGGTTCGTTCATCTGCCCGTAAACCAGGACGGTTTTCTCCAGCACTTTCGATTCCTGCATTTCGCGCCACAGGTCGTTGCCTTCGCGCGTCCGCTCGCCGACGCCGGCGAAAACTGCCAGGCCGCCGTGTTCGGTGGCGATGTTATGGATCAATTCCATAATCAGCACGGTCTTGCCCACTCCCGCGCCGCCGAACAGCCCGATTTTGCCGCCCCTGGGATAAGGCGCCAGGAGGTCAATCACCTTGATCCCCGTTTCCAGGATTTGGGAACGGGTTTCCTGCTCGTGCAACGTCGGCGCGTTGCGGTGGATGGGGGCAAACCGGATGCTGGCGGGCGGCGGGGCGCCGTCCACCGTCTCGCCGAAGACGTTGAAGATGCGCCCCAGGTTTTCCCGGCCGACCGGCACGGTGATCGGCATGCCGGTATTGACCACGGAATTGCCGCGGCGCAGGCCGTCGGTTGAAGCCATGGCGATGCATCGCGCGACATTGTCGCCCAGGTGCTGCTGCACTTCCGCCACCAGTTCCCGGCGGCCGTAATCGTCCGGTTGATCGCGCTGGATTTTGACGGCCATGTTTTGCAGCGGCAACTGTTCGCGCGGGAATTCCACGTCCACCACGCTGCCGATTATCTGCACAACCTTGCCGGTGGCTTTCGGGTTATCCATCATGATTGTCTTTCAGGAGTGTTCGTGGTTCAGGCGGACGCTTCCGCGCCGGCGGTGATGTCGGCCAGTTCGCGGTCAATGCCCAGCTGGCGGGCTTTATTGAAGAATAATCGCTGCTGGCGGATAATATCCTCGGTTTTTTTATGCGCCTGTTCCATGATGCTCATCCGGGAACTGTGTTCGGCGACAATCGAGGAGAGCAGCACCCGCCGCACGCAGGATTGCAGGTAGCGCGGCGCAAGATAGTCTAGAATCCGCGCGGCATCCGGTTCAACCAGCAAATCCTCCGATGCCGGCGCGGCGTCCGCCGCCGGGGCGTCAAAATGCAGTGGGAGGAGCGGCCATTCCGCGGTATGGTAATGCAGGGCGGACTCGAAGCGGGTGTAAATTACATGCACCCGTCCGTATTCACCCTGCCGGTAGGCGTCCGTCAGCTGGCGGCAGAGTTCGGCCGGGTCGGCCCCCGCCGCGTCCATGGCGCGGATGATGGCGGCGCGGCCGCCGTATTCGGCCAGCCGGGAGCGGAAAAAATCCGCGCCCTTGCGTCCGACCAGCAACAGTTCCGCCATCATTTGCGGATCGGCCAGGATGTTCCGCAGGAAATCCTGCGCACGCCGCAGGACGTTCAGGTTCAGATTGCCGCACAGGCCGCGGTCGGCGCTGATCACCGCCAGCAGGATGCGCCGGGCGCCCCGAGGCGGGGGCGTCAGCCAGTGCGCGGCGGTTGTCGGCGCGGATGGTTGCCGCGCCAGCCGGCGCATTATGGCGGCGGCAGCGGCCACGTAGGGACCGCTGTCCACCAGCCGGATTTGGATGCGCCGCAGTTTGACCGCGGATACCATTTTCATGGCCCGGGTGATCTGGGCGGTTTTGCGCAGGCTGGCGATGCGCGTGCGGATGGCGCGTAAGTTTTCCATGAATCAGGCGAATTGGGCTTTAAAATTTTCGATCATCTCGCGCGTCCGGGCCTGCAGGGATTCGTCCCAGGCTTCGCCGCGGCGCAGCAATTCATTCAACTCGGGATATTCGCGGTCCATGAACCGCTGCAACCCCTCCGTGAACGGCCGCACGCGATCGAGCGGCAGGTCGTCCAGTAATCCGTTAATCCCGGCATAAATCACGGCGATCTGCTTTTCCACCGGCAGCGGCCGGTACTGGTCCTGTTTCAGGATTTCCACCAGCCGTTCGCCGCTGGTCAGGAGCATGCGCGTGTTTTTGTCCAAATCGGCGCTGAACTGGGAAAAAGCCGCCAATTCGCGGTACTGGGCCAGGTTTAGCCGCAGGCGGCCGGCGACTTTTTTCATGGCTTTAATCTGGGCATTGCCGCCCACGCGCGAGACGGACAGGCCGGGATTGATGGCCGGGCGCACGCCCGCGAAAAACAGGCTGCTCTCCAGGTAAATCTGGCCGTCGGTGATGGAAATCACGTTGGTGGGGATATAAGCGGAAATGTCCCCGGCCTGGGTTTCGATGATCGGCAAAGCCGTGATGCTGCCGCCGCCGAGGGCGCGGCTGTATTTCACGGCGCGTTCCAGCAGGCGCGCATGCTGGTAAAATATGTCCCCGGGATACGCTTCCCTGCCGGGCGGGCGGCGCAGCAGCAGCGACAACTGGCGGTAAGCCA
>JAXGSX010000105.1:0-11409 GCA_040775225.1 Kiritimatiellia bacterium
AATTCCGCCGCCTGTTCCACCTCCGCCGGCATATCCGCCAGGCCTTCAAAATGGTATTTACCGACCATGCCGGCATAGTAGGAAGTGCCGCAGGCCGCAATGATCATGCGCGAAATCCGGGCGAAATCCGCCGGATCGAGCCGCGCGCCGCTGAGCCGAACGTCGCCGTCCTTTTCGAGCAGCCGCCCGCGGATGGCATTGGCCAGGGCGGCCGGCTGCTCGTGGATTTCCTTGAGCATGAAATGTTCATAACCGCCTTTTTCAATCTGGCCGGGCTGCCACTCTACCCTGGTCAAAGCGCGGGTGACTGGCGTGTGTTTCAGCGAGACGATTTCCGCCTGGCCGGCGCCGATGGCGGCGATATCGCCATCGTCCAGATAAATCACCTGGTTGGTATAATTGACGATGGCGCTGACATCCGAGGCCACAATCGCCTCGCCATTGCCGATGCCCACGGCGATGGGGCTGCCCTTGCGCGCGGCGATAATCGTATCCGGATGCCCCGCCGCGATCACGGCAATGCCGTAGGCGCCTTCCACGCTTTCCAGGGCGGCGGCCACCGCGCGCTGCAAATCACCGGAGTAACATTCCTCGATCATGTGCGCCAGCGCCTCGGAATCAGTTTCGCTTGAAAAAACGTAGCCTTGGCGTTCGAGGCGCTGTTTGAGTTCCAGGTAATTTTCAATGATACCGTTATGCACTACGGCAAAAGCGCCGTTGCGGCTTAAATGCGGGTGGGCGTTGCGTTCCACCGGCGGCCCATGGGTGGCCCAGCGGGTATGGCCGATGCCCAGCCGGCAGGGTGCGGCGGCGGCGCCCAGTTCGGCCTCGACCGCTTGCTGCAGCGCGGCGATCTTGCCCGCCACCCGGACGCGCCTCAACCCCCCCCCGGCCGGGTCCGCCAGCGCCAGTCCGGCGGAATCGTAACCGCGGTATTCCATCCGCTGTAATCCCGCCAGCACGATGCCCGCGGCCGGACGCGGCCCGTTATAACCGATGATCCCGCACATATTCTGCTCCCCGGCTTAGAATATTTTCCGGCGCATAATCATCTGGTCGCGGTCGCGGCCGGCGGAAACAATAACCACCGGCGTGCCGGTGCGTTCCTCGATTTGCGCGAGATACCGGCGCGCATTCAGCGGCAGGGCGGCATAAGTGCGCGCGGCAGAGGTGGGCGCGCGCCAGCCTGGCCAGAATTCATACACCGGCCGGGCATCGCGCAACTCAACCGGATTGACGGGCATTTCCTCCAGGCGCCGGCCGCCGGCTTCATAAGCCACGCAGACGCCGATTTGATCGAACTCGTCCAGCACGTCCATCTTGGTGATCACCAGTCCGTTCAGCCCGTTCAAGGCCGCCGACCGACGCAACTGGACCAGGTCCAGCCAGCCGCAACGACGCGGGCGGTTGGTGGTGGCGCCGTATTCGCCTCCCAATTCGCGCAGCCGCGCGCCGGTATCGTCATGCAACTCGCTGGTGAACGGCCCCTCGCCCACGCGCGTGGCGTAAGCCTTGGCAACGCCCAGCACCTTGTCCACCGCCCCCGGCCCGATGCCGGCGCCAACGCATACGCCGCCGGCGATGGTATGCGAGGAGGTGACGTAAGGGTAGGAGCCGGCGCTGACATCCAGCATGGCGCCCTGGGCGCCTTCGTACAGGATGCGCTGGCCCGCGGCGCGGGCCTGCCAGAGCAGGGCGGAAGTATCGGCAATCAAGCCGCGCCATGGCCGCATCAGTTCCAGTATCTTCCGCGCGGTGGATTCCTCGTCCAGCGCTTCCGCCTGATCCGCCGACAGCAAGCCGCGTTTGGCCGCCAGGCAAATCCGCAAACGGGCGCGGAAATAATCCGGATCGAGCGTATCCGCCGCACGCACGCCGATGCGCGCCGCCCGGTCGGCGTACGCCGGGCCGATGCCGCGCAGCGTGGTGCCGATTTTATCGCCGCCCATGCGCTGCTCCGCCGCGCGGTCCAATGCCGGGTGGCAAGGCAAAATCAAATGGGCTTCGCCGCTGATGCGCAGGCGCTGCTTCAAGTCGGCGTCGGAAACGCCGATCTCGGCCAGTTCCTCCGCCAGGCGGACGGGATTGAGCACCACGCCGCCGCCGATGATGTTCATAACTCCCGGGCGCAGAATCCCGCTGGGCAAAAGATGGAACACGTGTTTCCGTCCGTCGCAATACACAGTGTGCCCGGCGTTGTCCCCGCCCTGAAAACGCGCCACCACATCGGCCTCGCCGGCCAAGGCGTCAACAATTTTACCCTTGCCCTCATCGCCCCACTGGGCGCCCACGATCACAACAGACGACATACTTGCCACTCCTATGATAAAATCGCCGCGTTGATTCGCCTGACCCGGCCGCACCGCGCCGGCGCAGTAAACAGCGGGGGCGCCGGAGGCGGAGCATTACCTGGTTTTCCCGCCGGCCGGCTTCCGGCTACCCGGCGCGGGGTTCCCGTATTTCCGCAAAACATTCCCGACCTGTTCCGCTGCCGTGCCGATGTAACCGGAGGGATCCAACAAGCGATCCAATTCCCGCATGGGCAGCAGCGACATCACCCGTTCATTTTCGCGCAAAACTTCCCGCAACGGCCGGCCGGAAACGAAAGCGGCGCCGGCAGCCTGCCGCAAGACCTCGTGCGCCTCCTGGCGGCCGAAGCCGCGCGCCGTCAGACCCAGCATCACGCGTTCGCTCATGATCAGCCCGCCGGTCAGGTCAAGATTGAGGCGGATGCGCTTTTCGTCCACGGTCAGGCCGCGCAGCACCGTTTGCAGCTGCCGCAGCAGGTAATCCGTCAGCAGGAAACTTTCCGGGAAAATCACGCGTTCGGCCGCCGAATTGGTCAAATCCCGTTCGTGCTCCAGGGGGATATTTTCCATGGCCGGCGCCACCTGCGCGCGGATGATGCGGGCCAGCGAGCATATGCGTTCGCACTTGTGGGGATTGCGCTTCTGGGGCATGGTGGACGATCCCACCTGCCGGCGGCTGAACGGCTCGTAAACCTCGCCGATTTCCGTGCGCTGCAGGTTGCGGATTTCCACGGCCACCTTTTCTCCGGCCGACGCCGCCAGCGCCAGCAGGAAAACCGCCTCGGCATGTCGGTCGCGCTGGATGACCTGGTTGGAAACCATCACCGGCTTCAGCCCCAATTCCGCCATGACCAGCCGCTGCAATTCCCGGGCATCGGGCCCGAAACTGGCCTGGGTGCCGACCGCCCCGGTCATCTGCCCGACCCGCAGGCGCGGCAATGCCTGGTCAATCCGTTCCAGCGTCCGCTGGAACTCGCATGCCCAGATGGCGAATTTCAAGCCGTAAGTCGTCGGCACCGCGTGCTGGCCATGAGTGCGCCCGACACACACCAGGCGCCGGGTGCGTCCGGCCCAGTCGAGCAGCAGATCGCGGGTTTCCAGGGACAGCCGGCGGATCACTCCCAGGGCGGCGGTCAATTGCAGCGCCAGGGCGGTATCTTCGATATCGTAAGAAGTTGCGCCAAGATGGACAAACCGGCCGGCCGCGCCGGCGCAGACTTCCGTCAAGGCCCGCACCATGGCCATGAGGTCATGGTGAATTTCATCCTCGATAGCCTTGACCCGTGCCACCTTGACGTGTTTAACGTCGGCTTTACGGGTAATTTCCACGGCCGCCGACTTGGGAATATGCCCCAGGCGGGCATGCGCCCGGGCCAGCGCCGCTTCCACTTTCAGCCAGTAGTTTAAACGCGCCTCCTCGGTGAACAAGGCACGCATCTCGTCGGAATAATACCGGAATTCAATGGGATGTACGCTCATAATGTCAGATATTCAACCAACCTTAAAGAAACAAGTGTAATTGTATAGCAAAACGCCAATTAAGCCAAACTATTTAATCCGCGGGCTGATTTTTTATGCCGGCGGGGGGCGCAGCGGCCTCCCCGGCCAGGCGGCTGCCGGAAATCAAGCTGCTTCCGCCATAACGACGGCGCACATCATCCACGCTCCGGCTTAACTTTTCCCACCGTGACTGCATCGCGCCGTCATCCAGCGGCAGGGCCAACTGGACGCCCCCCGCGCCGGACAGGTTGTATACCCCCACCCCAACCAAACGCACCGGGCCGGCCCACGGCGCGGATTCAAACAACCGCAAAACCGTGCGGCGCAGGGTGATATCGTCGCTGAAATGGCGTGGCAGCGCCTGCTGGCGGGTGATAGTGGTAAAATTTTCCCAACGCAACTTCAAACGCACCCCGGAAGCCGTCAAGCCCTTGGCGCGGAGTTGCGCGCCGACATCCTCGGCCAGCAGCAGTAATATCCGGCGCACTACCGCCGGCGCGCTGCAATCCTCATCAAAGGTATGTTCGCGCCCAATGCTTTTGCGGTCGGAATCCGGCTCCACCTCGCGCTCGTCGCGGCCGAATGCCAGCGCCAGGATTTCCCGGGCGGCGCGGCGGCCCAGCGCCCGCGCCAGAGTTTCCGGCGCCTGGTCCTGCAGGTCGCCGATGGAACATACTCCCAGGCGGGATAAAGCTGTCTGGGTGGTCCGGCCCACGCCGAAAATCCGCGCAACCGGCAGAGGACGGAGGAAGGCGGCGATCGCCTCAGGTTCGGTCGGAACCACGGTCAAGGCATCCGGCTTGCGCAAGTCGCTGGCCAGCTTCGCCAGAAATTTATTGGGCGCAACGCCGACGGAGGCCGTCAGTCCGGTGATTGCATAAATGGCCGCGCGGATACGCCGGGCAATTTCCGGACCATCGCCGAACAAGCCACGGGCGCCGGTAACATCCAGAAATGCCTCATCCAGCGAGAGCGGTTCCACCAGCGGCGTAAAACTCTCAAAAATTTCAAAAACCAGGCGCGAGACCGCCTTGTACCGCGGCATATCCACCGGACAAAAAACCCCGTGGGGACAAAGCCGTCCGGCGGTGCGCGAGGGCATAGCCGAATGCACCCCGAACCGGCGGGCCTCATAGGATGCGGCGGACACCACGCCGCGCTGATCCGGCGGCGCGCCGACAATCACCGGCCGGCCGCGCCATTCCGGATGATCACGCTGCTCGATCGCAGCGTAAAAGGCATCCATGTCAACGTGCAGTATCGTGCGGGTTTTCACCGGCCCGCATCTTACCGCACCGGCCGCGCGGCTGCCAAGTTGAAACCGCGCGAATTACAGCATGCGGATACCCCGGGATGCCGGCATGATTTCAACCGTGCGCCGGGCGGCGGCGGCCGTCTGGGCGGCAATTCCCAGCACGGCGCTGTCCCAACCGGCTTCGTATCCGCTCTCCGGCTGCTCGCCGCGCCGGATGCATTCAATGAACGCCCGCAAGGCCGCCTCATCGCCGGCCGGCTTAATCCCGTCGAAAGGCAAAATTTCCGCCTTGCGCGTCTTGGCGCTCTCAAATCGGATTTGCGCCACTTTGTCAATGGTTTTTGAATGCAAGAGCAGTCCTTCGTCGCCCACGGCGCCAACTTCGGTTTCGAAATCCGAAATCGGCGCGAAATGGCATTCCATGTAAGTGCCGCGCACGCCATTGGCGTATTCGATGGCGACCACGGCATTGTCAAAGACCGAAGCGCCGGGGGCGTACACGCACTGGTCGCGCATGTAACTGTCATGTTCGTCGGCCTTCCAGAAATAACGGCCATGCCGTTCCTTGGTTATGTCAATGTAATGCTGACAGTGGTTGGCGCACTCCAGGCAGCGGCGCGGCATGTCCGGGCGCGGCGCATGCACATCCAAACCGCCGAAGGCGGCCACAAAGCGCGGACGGCTGCCGGAATGCCAGTTCATCTGGTCCATGTAATGGCAGCCTTTATGCACCAACAACCCGCCGGACTTGCCCCGCTCGCGATGCCAGCGATGCCAGTACTTCGCGCCTTCCACAAACCGGCGCGCCCACACCATCCGCAACTTGCCGATTCTGCCTTCCTTGATCAAGCGGTGCAAGGTCCGGCCGGCCTCGCCGAAACGGACATTATGTCCGGCAAAAAAAACACCCTTGCCCTTCGCCGCGGACGAGGCGATGGCATTGCAATCCTCCACCGTCGTCGCCATGGGTTTTTCGCAGTACACATGTTTTCCGGCGGCCAGGGCGTCCAATACGATCGGGGCATGGGTGAAATCCGGCGTCATCACAAACACCGCATCCAACCCAGGCAATTCCAGCAATTGGCGGTAATCGGTAAACGAATGCGGGGCTTCCAGGTCCTTGCCGCCTTCCGCGGCGCGGATGGGATTGATATCCGCCACGCCTATCACTTCAGCTATTTTCTCCGCACGGAATTTCTTAAAAGTTCCCTGCAGGTATCCTATTGCCCGATCGCCAGTTCCAATCACGCCTAAACCTATGGTACTCATACAAACTCCTGAAATAAGCAGAAAAAGTTTAACCTATTAATCGAACAAAATACTGTTTAACATTTGCAGCAAAATTTGCAAGAAAAATTTTCGGCTGATTGTAAAGTCCGGCTACATACAAAATCCACCACAAAGAGCGCATTGAAATCGAAGACCCCTATCCGTATCCGGATTAACCGCAGAACTGCAGATTGAAGAACTCAGAATAACTAAGGAAAGGGCCCCTCTGTGCCTTTGCCCCTTTGATTCTAAAACGCGCACACAAACTGCTGAATTGATTTCCTGAGCCGTCTGGTGTATTTTTATTAAACAGTCAAACGCACACACCTGTTGTTCGTTAACGAGAAAGATAATGTCCAACCAGATGTATATAAACAGGGAATTGCAGACCGGCAATCTCCGCCGGCTGCTGCAGGCCGGCGGCTTCCGGTTTATTGACGAGCAGACCCCGTGGTTCCCCTACACTTCCGGGCAAATCGGCCCTTATTACGTACAAAGCGTGGATATCGAAAAAGACGGCAAAGCCTATGCCGCGGCGATTGAATCGCTGGCCCGGTTGATCCGGGACTGGGGAATTGAATTTGATGTGATTGCCGGCGGCGAAACCCGCGACTGGGATTTTTCCAACCCGTGCGCCGCGGCCATGCGCAAGCCGCATGTTAAAATTTACAAGGACGGCCGGATGCTGGGCGCCGATGTCCGCGGCCGGCGCGTGCTGCATGTGGTGGACTTGAATAACGAGGGATCGTCCGTCCGCGATTACTGGCTGCCGCTGGTGACCCGCCAGGGCGGCCGGATGGCCGGCGTGGCCGCCTTTGTTGACCGCATGGAAGAAGGCGTAGGCGTGATGCGCGAACTGGGGCTGCCCCTGGCGGCCGTGGCGCCTCTCGACCAGGCCGCCTGGCAAATCGCCCTGGACGGAGGTTACGTTTCCCCGGCGACGCATGCCGCCCTGGTGGCGCGTCAGCGCGATCCGCTGGCCTGGGCGCTGGACCGCCTGGCCCGCCATCCCGAACCGCTGGTCCAGATGCTGCAAGACACCAAAAA
The DNA here is from genome assembly GCA_040775225.1 of Kiritimatiellia bacterium. Taxonomy (GTDB): domain Bacteria; phylum Verrucomicrobiota; class Kiritimatiellia; order JAAZAB01; family JAAZAB01; genus JAXGPF01. The sequence goes on from JAXGSX010000105.1 coordinate 7,381, forward strand.
CCGGAACAAGGCTCTGAAGATCATCGCGTTTTATAAAAAACATCAACCAGGATTGGAGCGGCTGGCCGATTGAAAATCGATCCACACGTGCATTGCCGCGACGGGCAGGAATCCTACAAGGAAACCATTGCCCATGTTTTCACCCTGTGCGATCAACAGGGCGTGGACATGATTTTCGACATGCCGAATACCTCGCCGCCGCTGCTGGCAGAGGCGGACCTGGAACGGCGGCTGGCCTTGGTCCCCCGCGCCGCGCGCGGCCGTTACAAGACTTTCATCGGCGCGACGGCCGATCCGGACCAACTGCGCCAGGCGACCGAACTGGCGCGCACTCATCACGCCGAAGTCGCCGGACTGAAACTCTATGCCGGCCCATCCGTCGGCTCGCTGGCCGTCAGCGATACGCCGGCGCAAGCCCTGGTTTACCGCGTCCTGACGGAATGCGGTTACACCGGCGTTCTGGCCGTGCACTGTGAGAAAGCCGCGCTTTTACGCAAGATTTTTGACCCGGCGCAGCCGGGCACCCATGGCGCCGCCCGGCCGCCGGCCGCGGAAGTCGCATCCATCAACGACCAGGTTGACTGCGCGCGCGCGGCCGGATTCCGGGGCACGTTGCACATCTGCCATGTCTCCTCCGCCGCCGCCCTGGACGCCATCCGCCGCGCCCGCCAGGCAGCGCCTGGGCCAGCCATGGCCATCACCTGCGGCGTCACGCCGCACCACCTGCTGTGGTCCGAGGAGCGGATGCGGGAGCCCGCGGGACTGTTGTACAAAGTCAACCCGCCGCTGCGGCCGGCGGCGGATACCGCCGCCCTGCGCAACGCGTTGAAACTCGGCGAGATCAACTGGATCGAAAGCGACCATGCGCCCCACGCGCTGTGCGAAAAACTATTCCCGCCCTATGCCTCAGGCTTTCCTTCCCTCTGCCTTTACCGCCGCCTGGTCGGGGAAATGCTGCCCGCCTGGGGGCTGGACACCGCGACTATTAACAAAGTGACCGGCGGCAATATCCGCCAGGTCTTTCAAATGGAGCCATAACCCATGAACATCCAAGAACTCGCCGGCGTCAAGGTCGGCCTGTGCGTTTCAGGCGGACTGGACAGCCGCACCCTCGCCCATAAACTCCGGGAAACCGGCGTCAAGGTTTTGTGTTTCACGGCCGACCTGGGCCAGCCGGATGAAACCGACATCCGCAATGTTGTCAAAAAAATGGCGCCTTGCGGTGTGCGCACCATGATTGTGGATTTGAAAAAGGACATGGCGGAAGCCTGTTTCCAGGTGTTAAAGGCGCAGGCCATGTATGACGGCGGCTACTGGAACAGCACCGGCATCGCCCGGGCAGTGACCGTCCGCGGGCTGTTGCCGGCCATGCGCCGGCAGGGCTGCACGGTGCTGGCCCACGGCGCCACCGGCCGGGGCAACGACCAGGTGCGGTTTGAGCGGTATACCAACGTGTTGGCGCCGAAAATGCGCGTGTATGCTCCCTGGCGCGATCCGGACATGTTGCGCGAATTCCCCGGCCGCACGGAAATGGCCGCCTACCTGAACCGGCATGGCATTCCGGCCTTTGCCGGCGGCCGGAAAAAATATTCCACCGACGCCAACCTGGCCGGGCTGTCGCATGAAGCGGAGGACCTGGAAAGCCTGCAGACCCCCTGCACGATTGTCGAGCCGACCATGGGCGTCTGGCCCGCGGAAGCGCCCAACCGCGCGGAAAAATTCCGCGTGCGCTTTGTCCGCGGCCGCGCCGCGACCGTCAACGGCAAAAAAGCCGACCCCCTGGCCATCATGCAACTGGCCAACCGCATCGGCGGCCGGCACGGCATCGGCATGAAAAATGCCCTGGAAAACCGGGTGATCGGCACCAAAAGCCGGGGCGTCTACGAGGCGCCGGGCATGGAATTGCTCGGGCGGTGCCTGGCGTTCGTTTACCAGGCGGTTATGGACCGCCGCGCCGCCGCCCTCTTCCGCCAGCTATCCGCGCTGGTGGCCGACCAGATATATGACGGCCGCTATTTCGATCCCGCCACCAGGGCGGCGCAGGCGGCGATTGACGAACTGACGCGGCATGCCGGCGGCGAGGTGGAAGTCGAACTTTACAAGGGCAATATTCATTTTCGCCGGCTGACGGACTGCCCGGCTTCCTTGTACAACCCCGCCGATTCCTCCATGGAAAAAAGCGAAGGTCTCAACCCGGTCAGTTCCCAGGGATTCATCGAAGTGCAGAGCGTCGAAGCGCACAGCCTGGCGCGCGCGGGCCAGATTCGCGGCAGGATTTAGCGGCGATGATTCACGCGCCGTGATACTCGTGAATCGAGCCGGCGCAATTGAAGATCACCGCCAGCAGCGCCGTGCGCGCCCACATGCCGTTGCGCACCTGGCGCCAATACACCGCTCGCGGATCGCGGTCCACTTCCACGGCGATTTCCTGGCGGCGCGGCAGGGGATGCATGATCACCGCCTGCGGCGGCAGCATTTTCAGGTGCGCGGCGGTGAAATGGAACCTGGTTAAATCTATGCGGCCGCTCTCGCCGGCAGTCTGGTCCCATTCATCCTGAATGCGCGTCATGTAAACGGCATCCGCCCGCGGCAGGACCTTTTCGAAATCATCCCCCAGGTCATATTCCACGCCCGTGGCGTCCAGCAGATCCAGGATGTCGCGCCCGATCTGCAGTTGCGGCGGCGCGACGAAGTGCTGGCGCACGCCCTGGTAGTTCGTCAGCAGGTATGCCAGCGAGCGGACGGTCCGGCCGCGCGCCAGGTCGCCGACAAACACCACCGTCTTGCCGTCAATCCCGCCGCGCTTCTCGAAACTGCGCTGGAGGGTGTATATGTCCAGCAGCGCTTGTGTGGGATGCTGGTCCTTGCCCGAGCCGGCATTGATGATAGGCACCGGACGATCCGACTGGGAAAACGTCCAGGCCATTTTTTCCGCCAGCCCGCCCACGGCCGAGCGCATGATGATGACGTCGGCGAAGGAACTGAACGTGCGGATGGAATCCTCCTGAGTTTCGCCCTTGATCTCGCTGGAGGTGGCGGTATCCCGCACTTCCACCGTCTTCATGCCCAGCATCTGGCAGGCGGAATGGAACGAAAGAAACGTGCGCGAACTCGGCTGGGTGAAGTACAGCATGGCGGTCTTGTGGGAAAGCTGGGCGCGCAGGAAATCCATGCCGGCCTTGGTTTTGGCGATATGCCGGATGCGCGTGGCCAATTCGCACAACTCCTCCAGCATGGCGCGGGTAAATTGCTGCGCCAGCAGCACGTGAAACAACCGGCCATCGCGGTCAAACAGGCGCGCCTTGCTGCAAGGGGGCATTTGCGCCACCTGCTCCCACGTGAGTTCATCCCTGCCCTTGCCCGTCTGGCACATTTATTCCTCCAAGTCCGTCAATGTGGCCACCATCACCGCCTTAATCGTATGCAACCGGTTTTCCGCCTGGTCGAACACCCGCGAAAACGGCGCCTCGAACACGTCGTCCGTCACCTCCAGCGCGCCGATCTCGCGGGTCAATTCCGTGTCCCGGTTATGAAAAGCCGGCAGGCAATGCAGGAAAATGACGCTGTTATTCTCCAGGTTGCCGGTCCGGCGCATGAGGGGCAGGTTGACCTGGTAAGGCATCAGCAGCCGGCAGCGATCCTGGAATTGCGCTTCCTCGCCCATGGAAACCCAGACGTCGGTGTAAACCACGTTGGCCCCGCGGACGGCTTCCGCCGGGTCGTGGCATATCGCCACCGTCGCGCCATTGGCGCCGGCCAGCCGGCGCGCTTCCTCCAGGATGCCCGGCTCGGGGACCAGTTCCGGGGGGGTGCAATCCACGAAATGCGCCCCGGCCATGGCGCAGCCCGTCATCAGCGAAGTGCAGACATTGTTGCGGCCGTCGCCGATAAACACCACCTTGATCCCCTTCAGCGCGTGAAAATACTCGCGGATGGTCATCAAATCCGCCAGCGCCTGGGTGGGATGGAATTCGTCCGTCAACCCGTTCCAAACCGGCACGCCGGCATATTGCGCCAGGATTTCCACCG
>JAXGSX010000106.1:0-11380 GCA_040775225.1 Kiritimatiellia bacterium
AGTTGCGCGATTGCGGGGTGCTGCTGGCCAGAATGTTCGAAGAAAACGACATGGCGTTGTTTTCCGCGTTTGAAATGTGGGCCGTATCACGGCTCGGCCTGGATTGCTCGGACGACGATGTCGCCGCCGGCGCGGAAACTCTGGGTCAGGTTGACAAGCGCGGAAAACGTTATGTTGTTTTTAACCGGAAAGCCATGCTGCCGAATTGGATCCATCCCGAAGTACGGACGAATTATTTTGAGAAGATCATGAATGAAGTCATTGACCTGTACGGCAAGGAACCCGGCTGGAAAGGAATAACCCTGCAGGTCAACGAAGCGCTGGGCCCATGCTGGGCGGTGAAGGAAGGAGACCCCTATTTCGCCAGTTACGACGATTACACCATCGCGCTTTTCGAGCGGGAAACCGGCGTAAAAATCCCGGTGGAAAAACGGGATCCGCTACGATTCAGCCGGCGTTACGACTGGCTGATGAAGCATGCGGATGCAAAAAAGTCCTGGACGGACTGGCGTTGCAAAAAGATGACGGAACTGTATGACTGGATCAAAACACGGTTGAAAGAGACCCGGCCGGATTTGAAATTCGTGCTGTTTCCTCAGGGTATGTCTTACATGGTACCGCCGTTTGACGAACGGCCGGAAGACGCACTGCCGTCCATATATGATTATTCGCGCCAGGGCGGCGTTGACCTGGAGCATTTTGTCAAGGACAACGATACCGTAGTGGCCCTTAACGTGCACGCCAACAGCGGGTTGGGCACCCCCAAGGCGGCGGCATTCCGCGCCCGGGCGCTGGATCAGCGCATCTACGACGCCATGAGCAACGACGGCCAAAACGGCATTACCATGCGGTTTGGCTGGTACGAAGCCCAGCCGGCATCGCCGGAAGGCTGGTTGTGGACCGGCCGGAGCGGTCCGTTTGCCGAAGCCTGGCCAATGCCGGGGGCGGAATATTTTTCCGACTACTGGACCCAGGTGTTTATCCGCGCCAATCCCGCGCTGATTATTCATTCGCTTCAGGATATAACCATGTGGAACGGGCGCGAGACTTCCATGTCGCGGCTCGCGCAGGCATTTCGTTCGATCCCCGCGGCTAAATACCAACGGCTCACCGGCAACGGCCGGGACCGGAATATCTGGATCGCCGCTTGCGCCTGGCCGACGGCAGCCGCACTTAATCCTGAACCCCGTACATCCAACACATCGGCGGTCTACGGTTATATCGCCAACCCGGGCTGGTGGCGCGCCCGGGCCGAGGTTGCCTTCGCCAAAGGCGCCGATATCTTCGATCTGATTGCGGCAAAATCCGTTCCCGGCGCAAACTGGAGCATAGCGCTGGCGCCGTATGAAATCCGCACATTCCGCCTGCAAGGCGCCGGAGCGGATACGGCCGTGGTTGCCTGCGCGACAACGATCGGCGATAAAGACAGGCAATATATCGCCGGCCTGATTGACAATGCGGAACAACAGATGGCTGATTGCGCCGATGTGCTGCGCCGGGAAAACAAGGAAGATGCGCTGCGCGCAATCCTGCGCCAAGCCCGGCGGGCATTCGACGCGGGGGAATACGATGCCGCCTTTGAAACAATAACCGGCTACGGTTACATTTCCAAGTGGAACCGGACCATCGCGGTTAAAAAGCCGGGGCCTTACACCCGGAAACTTTTGGACGCCAGCCATAGCGCCGCGCCCGTGGCGGTGGACGGGGATTTGTCCGATTGGCCCGCCGCACCGGCGGCGATATTGAATGATGCCGGCCAGATATTTCCGGCGGTTGAGGATTTGCGGGTTTTCTGGGGCGGCATGCACGACCTTGCCGGAACTGTGCGCGCGCAATGGAACGAGGACAATCTCTACCTGGCATTCGACATCGGCGATGACATCCTGTATTTCAGCCCGGGCGCCTTGCACAAAGGCGATTCCATTGAGGTGTATTTCAACATGGACCTGTCGGATGAGGAATCTCCCTTTTATACGGAATATACGACGCATCTGAAACTAGCTCCGCCGGCCAGCGGCAAGGAAGGAAAAGCGCGCCTGTCGGGCAAGCGCGGCCGGCAGGGTAGAACGCTGAAATCGGATGAAATTGCCGCCGTATGGCGGAAAACCGCGTCGGGATACCTGATCGAAGCTCAAATTCCCTGGAAGCTGCTGAAGGAGGAAGGGGTGAGCAAGGATATGGAAATAGGTTTTGATGTCATGCTGAATGACGCCGAAAGATCTAATCTGTTCAAGCAATGGATGGTATGGTCCGCCCGTCAGACCGACCTTTACCAGAACCCCAGCCCCTTCGGCCGTCTATTGCTGAAGAAATAGAAAAGAAATTCCATGAGCAAGGATATAACAAACCTGGATTGTGCGCTCGCATTGAACGGAGAGATAACAAGCTGGCTGGTGTGCGCGCCATTGCCCAGTTTTGAAAAAGGACGGGATGGTTCTTTCCCGCGGGTTCATTCCACAACCTGGGGATTTGAACACGATTTTCTGGCCGGGCTGGGCGGCGAGGCCAAGGCCTGCCCGCGCCGCGGCCTGATGCAACCCGGCGCAATCCGGGGGATGCCGAAATGGGAAGCTGTATTTCTGGCCTCCTCCCCGTCCAGACCCGACGGAGCGGTTGACCTGCGCCGGGAGCTTGCCGCCCGGGACTGGGTGATAGCATATCTTTTCTGCCGCTTGTATGTCCCTGAAAACGTCACGGCGGGGTTCAGTTTGTGCGACCGGGCGGATATCAAAATCATGGTTAACGGCAGGAGTTATGAAAATTTCACGCAGGAACGGGTGCTCAGACCAACCGCGCGGATGAGTTTTTACGCGAATCTTGTCAAGGGCATGAATAACATTCTTGTTAAAGTGGAAAATCGCCGGGCGCCATGGCTGTTCCGGTTACAGGTCGGCCTGCCGAAACTCAAACAAGGCAAGCCGTTCGTCCGCTTGCCCGGCACATGGAAGGGCAAGGAGGTTAAATCTCTCTTTTACCCGCTGATGGCGGACCGCTGGCAAACGGCGCTGGACACCACGGCGTATTACGGCAAAGGCCTGTTGTCGCTCCGGCTGCCCATGAATTTCGGCTATCCATTGTCATTGGCGGATCAAAAAATCGTTTTCACCCTGAAAACGAGGAAAAACACCGTTGTGAAATCGCGCGCGATGATTTTGGGCGAATTGATGGATTCGCCCCGCTTGGTTTACCGGACCTGGCGCAGGGATCTGCCCGATGTGTTTTATGCCGCCGAACTTGAATTTGACAAACTTAACCGGTTTAAAACAAACCTGATTTTAAGAAACCCCCATGGGATTGCGGTGTGTCCGTTCCATTTCCCCAAACCGGACATGGCGGAGATCAGAAAAGCCATCATGGCATTGCACCGTGATTCGGAGTCGTTTTACGCCGGCGGCGGGGTCTGGAACCATACAGCGCGGCAAGGCGCGTTTTTCCCTCCTGCTTATCGAAACACCGCCAACCGGGTAGTGGCGTATTGCAACCTGGCGATGCTGGAAGATACGCCAATTTACAGGCAACGCGCGGTGGAAGGCGCCGATTATCTGCTGGCCGAGCAGGAAGGTGACGGGAGTTTCCGGTGGTGGTACAAGCAGGCTGAAACCGACAATGACGGGCATCCGGGTACGCATCATACGCTCGCCTTGTGCGGATTCACCGGGATTGCCATGACCTGCGCGTACGCGCTCACGAAGAGCGCGGCGTATCTCGAATCGTCGGAGCGCATTGCCCGCTGGGCGGCGCGTTTTGGAATATCTTCCAACGCAAATTACAATTCCCTGGCGGCGGAACAGATTTGCCTGCATTACCGCCAGCGCCCGGAACCGGGTTTGCTAAAGGCGGCGCTTGATCTGACATGCGACGGCGTGTATCCCGGGCAATTGAGCTATGGCGGCTGGGCGGGGCATAATTCCTGGTCGTTTTATCATTCGATAATCGTCAGGAGCCTTGCGGTCCTGCGTTCAATCCTTCCCGCGGACCATTTCGCCCTTCCCGAACTCGACCGGCGGTTGACGGCGGCATGCAATCATATCCTGGCAATCCTCCAGGGAAACGGATCCGTCCTTTCCTGCTTCGATCCTGGAGAATGGGAATCATCCCGCAACCCCGGCAATCCCTATGCCAGCGCGCAGAATCTATTGGTTGATCCCCATGTCTTGCACGCGCTTTTAATGGTTGACGCCTATGCCGGCCTGGACGTCAAGGAAGCTGTTTTCGGCCTGACCAGGGCGTTGGCCGGGACATCAACCGGCAAATTGAAAAGAAGCCGCTCCTCCTGGGAAACAGGATACGATTTCCTCTGTCTGTCGGAAGCCTGGCGCCGGATAATGGCCAAAAGATAACAAACCCCGCCTTGGGATGTGGTGCCATGACATATCATCCATGTTTTCATTTGAAACGAAATAATTCTTTGACCTGGTTGTATGACCGCGACCAGCCGGTTTTGTGTTTTGATGCCGATCAGTCTCTCTTCGGACACGGCCGGTTGGAGCCCGGCGGCATGGAAATGTTTCCGCGTCCGGGAATGCATTGGTCCGGCGGCGGCATGTTAAAGCCGTTCTGGGCCAACACCATGAAAGTCAAAAGGGAACTGCGCATGTTCAAGGCCGCCTGCGGCCGGCGCAAGGCGTCATTCCGGGTGGTTACCCGGGCAAGGGAGTGTGTGCTGGAAAGCGACTGGCGCATGGATGTAACCTATGACGCCGGCTTTTGCAGCTATGTGTATGATGTCGCCACTGCCGGCACGGTGGTCAAGCGGCCCGATCCGCTGAATTACAATCCCGGGGAGTTTGAATATTTTGACCTGTACACCAACGGCATGCTGGTTAACAACACGGCGCTGCAATTTTTCAGGGACGGAAAACATGTTCCGTTACCCGGGCCTTTGTGGGACTGGCTGGTTTACGACAAGGATATAGACGTTTACCAATGCAACCGGTACTGGGTCAAGGCGCCGCTTAACCATTTGATCACTTCGGCGCAGAACAACGTGCGGGTGCGCCGGGACGGATTTGTCGGCATGATGCATAATCCGGCGGGCAATCCCATGGTGCAACTGGTAGGCGATACCGCCGCCGTCAGCCGGATTGACATGTGCAATTGGTTTTATGACCTGCACTTCAATCATGCCTTGCGTTTTGTCCAAAATCCGCCGCCGCGCGGATTCTCCGTGAGTGTCCGGTTCCGGATTGTCAATTTCAACGTCGAGCGCAGCCGCGCGATTCTGGCTCAGGCGCAGGTTCCCATTCTCCCGAAGGCTGAACGCGAGGCCAAGACATATCCGCGGTACATTCCCCGCCGGGTGAACGGGTATGAACGCCCAATCTCCCTGGCCCGGGGCGATCATTCGAAAATCTGGCGCCCTTTCCACGACCATCCGCTTTACGGCAACTTTGGTTTGACCGATGTGCGTCTGCACGGAGACGGGGTGCGGCATGCGCTGTTTGACAAGGCATTCACCAATCCCGCGGCGCACTGCGTCTGGGATCGTCACACCGGCCGCGCCGGTTCATCCTCTTTGTGCGCGGCGACAACTTCCCCGGCGGTGGCCGGCTGGAGCCTGCCCTTGTTCGAGGCGCCGCAAGTGGCTCCGGGCCGGCGGTACCGTTTGTCGGTTTGGATCAAGACGCGCTCCTTGCGCGGGCCCGGGGCCACCCTGGCCTGCCTGCTTGATCCCTACCGGCACCCATGGGTTCTGATTGAGCCGAACAAGCAATATGAACGCATCCCGCTGTTCGCCCCCCGCCGGATTCGCGGCACATCGGACTGGCAGCGGGTCGAACTGGTGACTCCCGTATTGGAGCGCACCCGATACGGCGGATGTTTCGAATACGATTTATGCATCTGCGCCCTACAGCCGGTCCTCTGGCATGAAGGACACGGCGTCTCGTGGTTTGACGATTTTATCCTGGAGCCTGTGCCGGGAAACGGCAAATCCTGTCCTTAACCCTATCCCCTGGCTATGCTTCGCGCCGGAGGTATCCAATAATCCGCCCGGCCAATCCCCGATGATTTGCAACCAACGCAACCATCATATTTGGTTTTGCCCCCCGGCGTTCAACCAGCTGTGTTCAACGGCCGCGAGATTGGGGGAAATGGGGCATGGATACCAGGATGTCGAACGCCAGCCCCGACGTAATTATTAATTTATAGGACTGCCCCCCTGCTCCCCGACCCCCTGCTCCCCCCCTGCTCCTCCAAACAATTTCCGCTACGGCTTGTCCGGCGTAGCTTCAACGAAGCCGGATAGCGCCGAACTAATAGTGGTATCGCGCCTGGGCGATGAGTACCCGTTCCTGATCCACAGCGTAGATCAAGCGGTGTTCCTCGGTAATGCGTCTGGACCAAAATCCCGTCAGGTCATGTCGCAAGGGTTCCGGTTTCCCCAATCCCTCGAACGGCTCATGCTCGATGTCTTTGATCAACCGGACGATCCGTGCCGCGATCTTGCGATCATGCTCGACCCAATGGGTGAAATCTTCCCATCCGCGGTCTGCAAATACGATCTTCATCAAATCTCCGGAAGACTGCGCTCCGTTCCTTTGCCTTGCCGGAGTTGATCAACGGCATCACGCAGTCGTTTGGCATTTCGAGGGCTGCGGAGCAGGTAGGCGGTCTCCTCGAGAGACTCGTAATCCTCAAGCGCCATCATGACCACGGCCTGGTCGCGCCGACGGGTGATGATCACGGGAGCGTGATCCTCGCAGACACGTTGCATGGTGTCTGCGAGGGTCTCCCTTGCTGCAGTATATGTCATGGCTTTCATATGGACAGTATTACGTACATGTGTTGAGGATGCAAGCCTTTTTTTGAGTTGGGGGAGGACTTCGACAATATATTGCAGATAAAAATCTTGCGAACTATTTATGGCTATCTTCCCACCAAATAATGTCTTGCGGCGGGCCGGCCCCCCAAAAATATTTCCGTCCGCTCTTTGCGCTTGTCTTTCCCGGTTTTTCCCGATTTACCGTTTGCCTTCCGGATATACACCCTCCGCACTTTGTCGGCGCGGTAGGTGCGTTCCTTCAGGCTGCGTTCAATACCACACAGAAAGGCTTCACCCCCTTCCTGTTCAACCTGCTCTATGCTCACACCATCCACCCCTGGCTTGCCGCCGTTGGCGCGGACTTGCTTCCACGCCGTTTGCAGCTTGTGTAACGAGGCTGAACCGAGTTCGCTTGCGCTATGGCTCGCGCGTTCGCCTTACCAGGCTTCGTCGCCGGAATTACTCCCGGTCGCCGCTGGATCGGCTACATGTGCAACGATCAATTCACATGACAGATTCCTTTCATTCTGTTAGAAACAGCCAAGCTTTGCTTGGCGCACCGGCGGACACAGAAAGAACGCCAAGGACGCCAAGAAGATTTATGTTCGCGCGGTGAAAGGGCTAAACTGTTACCTACTCCTTGACCCCTACTCCTTGATTGACAACTGGTGCAAATAGGAGTAATGATTAATTAATGATCGAGCGCCGGCAGTCCAACGTCCGCATTTATAACCAGCAGTCCTAAAGGAGCACCCCCATGCAGGAACTGATCAACGATCTCGTGGCGAAACTCGGCGTGCAGCCCGGGCAGGCAAAAGGCGGAGCCGGCCTGATTTTCAAACTGGCCCAGTCCAAGTTGGGAGGCGATTTCAGCAAGATCGCGGCGGTGTTACCCGGCGTGCAGGAATTGATCGCCGCTGCGCCGCAGTCCGGCGGGATGGCGAAACTGGCCGGCGGCCTGCTGGGCGCCATCGGCGGCGGCAAGGCGCAAGGTCTGGCGGACCTGGCCGGGCTGGCCAGCGGCTTCGCGAACCTGAAATTGGACAGTGCGATGTTGTCGAAATTCATTCCGATCGTCCTGGATTTCGTCAAAGGCCGGGGCGGCGCGGGCGTCATGGAATTACTGGCCAAGGCGCTGCAGAAATAACACAGGCAGGCTGCTGCCCGGGATGGCGGCCGGCGTATAACACCTCCATTTAATCCTTCCCAATCAAAGCCACCCTGATTTTCGCTTCCAGTTCCTTGATCAAAAACGGCTTCTGGATGAACGGCGCGCGCGGATCCAGCATCGGCAGGCCGGGCGAGTAACCGGACATGAAAAGGCAGCGCAGGCCGGGCTGGCGGTGCGGGACGCCTTACATAACCGAAGGCTGATCCGCAGGCTTCGCGGAGTCCAGCATCCGGCCGAGCTTTTCGGCAAGGGCAGCGGCGGCGAAAGGCTTCTGGATAAATTCGGCATCCGCGGGGGGATTCTCGCGGGTAAACACATCGCTGGTGTAGCCGGATATGAACAGGCACTTGAGGCCGGAGCGGATGGCGCGAAGCTTTTTGGCCAGTTCGACGCCATTGATGCCCGGCATGATGACGTCCGTGACCAGGGCGTTCAGGCTGCTGGCGTGGTCTTGAGCGAGGCGGAGCGCCATGGCCGGCGAGGAGGCTGACAGCACGGTGTAGCCCAGGCGTTCCAGCATCAGCGCACAGGTTTGCAGCATTCCCGGATCATCCTCGACCAGCAGGATGGTTCCATGGCCTCTTGCATGGACCTGGGCCTTGGTGTCCTGCTCGGGCATGGCCGCCGCAAAGTGGCGCGGGATGTGGATCCGGAAGGTTGTCCCGCGGCCCGGCGGGCTGTCGACAGCGATGAAGCCCTTGTTCTGGGTAACGATGCCGTAGATGGTGGCCAGGCCGAGCCCCGTTCCCTTTCCGATGTCCTTGGTGGTGAAGAACGGCTCGAACAGGTGGGCGCGCACCTCCGCGCTGAGGCCGCTCCCCGTGTCAGCCACCGCAATAACGACATAGTCGCCCGGACTGGCGCCGGCATGGCTGGCGCAAGCGGCGGCGTCGAGGCTGACATGGTCGGTCAGGATGCTGACCCGCCCCGTTCCTGAAATGGCATCCCGCGCATTGACGCACAGGTTTGCCAGGAGCTGGTCAACCTGCGAGGCGTCCATATGCACGGGCCAGAGGCCGGTCCTGGGTTGCCAGATGAGCTCGATATTCTCGCCAATGAGCCGCCGCATCATCTTCAGCAGGCCCTCGATGGTCGAGTTCAAGTCGAGCACCTTGGGCAGGATGGTCTGCTTGCGGGCAAAGGCCAGAAGCTGGCGGGTGAGGTTGGCGGAGCGTTCGGCCGCTTTCCGTATCTCCAGGAGGTCATCGTGGATTTCGTGCCCGGGTTTGATCATGTCCAGGCACATCTCCACGTGGCCGAGGATGACGCCCAGCATGTTGTTGAAGTCGTGCGCCACGCCGCCCGCGAGGCGGCCGACGGAGTCGAACTTCTGGGCCTGGATCAGTTGGGACTGCATGCGTTCGCGTTACGCGTCAGCCTTCTTGTTATCAGTAACGTCGCGGATGATCGCGACCGTGCCTTGAGCGGGATGCTCGGGGCTGATGGGGGCGGCCGTAACGATGACGTCGCGGAACACCCCGTCGCGGCGGCGCAGCCGTGTTTCCGCGGTGGCGATCCCCGCGGTCCGGAGGCTGCCGTAGAGTTCATTTCCCACCCGCTCCCATTCTTCGTCTGACTCGTACAGCATCCGGGTTGACTTGCCAATGAGGGCGTCTTCCGGGTAGCCGAAAGTCTCGCACCAGTACTTATTGGCGCAGGCGTAGCGCCGGTTCTGCATGAGGCAGATGCCAACGGGGGCAACCTCGAACACGCTGAGGATGGTGGCCCGGCTCTGGTTCAGCGCCTCCTCCGCCTGCTTGCGGTCGGTGATATCCAGCTCGATGCCGTCCCAGATGATATTGCCGTCATCCAGGATCCGGGGCGCGGAGACGAGGTTGTGCCAGCAGAGCCGGCCGTCGGGCAGCCGCAACCGCACATCGATATTGAGATGGGAGAGGGTCCTGAGGGCTGCGGATTCCGCTTCCGCCAGCAGGGCTCGGTCCTCGGGAATGACCTGGTTGTAGATGACAGCCGGATCGGCAAGGGCCGCCTCGACGGTGCAGCCATGGAGCCGTTCCACGGCCTGGCTGAGATAGGAAAACCGGCGCCAGGATCCGTCGGCATTGCAGATGATCTGGTACACCATGCCGCGGGCGAGATTGTCATTCAGGGCCTGGCCGCGCTGGAGGCACTGGCCGCTTTACCGGTGAAAAACCATTCGTTGCCTTCGTGTTCTTTGGTTCAAAGCAATCCGGAAGGCTCACCTCAGGTTCGCCCTCCAGTCGGCGATCAAGGTACAGGCAAGCGGTCAAGGGACGGACTGTAAGACCGGGAAATCGGGCAAGCGGTCAAGGGACTGGCCGCTCTACTTTTAAACAGCGGCCAAGGCACGGGGCGGCTTGACTATTGGCGGGGGGGGATATAGGATTACGGTTGATTGGCGGGGATAGCCCGCCTGCTCGGAGTGGAAAATGTTCACGGGATTGATCCAACAGGTCGGACGGCTGGCGGAAATCAAAACCGCGCCCGGCGGCGCGCGCCTGCGGATTAATGCCGTCTGGCCGGAACGCCTGGCGCCGGGCGAGAGCATTGCCGTCAACGGCGCCTGCATGACGGCTGCCGCGGTTTACGACGATGGGTTCGCCTGCGATGTACTCCAGGAAACGCTCCGGCGCACCAGCCTGGGCGGCAAGCGGCCGGGCGCCAAGCTTAACCTGGAACGCGCCCTGCGCCTGGGCGATGCGGTGGGCGGGCACCTGGTGGCCGGGCACGTGGACGGCACCGGCACCGTGCGGGGCCGGCGCCCGGTGGGCCGGGACATCGCGCTCCGGATTGCCTGCAGCCGCGAATTGCTGGCAGGGATGGCGCCCAAAGGCTCGATTGCCGTGGACGGAGTCAGCCTGACGATCGTTGGGATGGAACCGGCCGCTTTCACCGTGCACCTGGTGCCGTTCACCCGCCGGGAATCCACACTGGATGAAGCGGCGGAAGGCGACCTGGTCAACCTGGAAACCGACCTGATCGGCAAATATGTCATCCGCTATCTTGGAGGGGTCCAGCCGGCCGCTCCGCTGACGCTGGACCGGCTGCAAGCGGCGGGCTTCTGACACGCCGCAGGTGTCACGCCTCAGGACTGCCGGGCATCCGCGCGGGCGGCTGCCGTCAGGCAGGGGGCTACTTCCGGCGCTTTCCGGGCCGGCTTCGGCGCAGGTATTGCCAGCGGGCGTATTGGCGCGGCGTCGGGTTGGCCGGGGGGCGCGTCCGGCACCTGCCGGTAAACGAAGCGCTTGCCTTCGTAATTGCGCAGCACCACCTGGCGGTCGTCCATGGACTCCACGTACTGGGGCAGGAGCGGGATTTTGCCGCCGCCGCCGGGGCTGTCAATGACGAAGTGGGGCACGGCCAGGCCGGAAGTCCAGCCGCGCAGTCCTTCCTGGATGATTTCCAGTCCTTTTTCCACGCGGGTGCGGAAATGTTCGGTGCCGGCCACCATGTCGGCCTGGTAG
>JAXGSX010000107.1:0-11332 GCA_040775225.1 Kiritimatiellia bacterium
GCCCTGGATGGCGCGCACGAGCCGGCTGATGGTTTCCGGCCGCTCGTCAAATCCCAGCCGCCGCACCGTTGCCAACCCGCCAAGCTGATTCCAATAGTCGAATAATTCCATGCGCGCTTTCAGCCAAGCCGCCGCTTCCCCGTCAATTTCCGCTTCAGCCGCCAGCAGTTTGGCCGTTTCCGGCATTTCCAGCACCCGCACGGCGTAAGGCGCCCAATCCAGTTTAACCCGGCCGGCCCGGTCGGTTTCCAGGGCGGACTGATTGACCCGGTCGCGCACTTCCGCGCCGGGCGTAAATGCCAGTTCCCCATTTAAATTCCACCAGGCGGGATTGACCAGATAAATATAGCGCCGGCCATCCCGGACCAGTTCCCGCGTCGTCAGGTTGCGATCCAATCCGTTGCCTTCCAGCGTCCGGTATTCCCCCATCGGCAAGGAGCGGAACGCGGCGGCGATAGGCCGGCGCAAGTCCGACTCGGCGGTGTAAAGGTGGCCGTCGGTAAAGACGAACATCAGCAGCGACGGCGTCTGCTGCAGCAGGCGGTCGGCAAACGGTTCCGGATAATGACGATTGCCGAACCAGGGATTGGGATTCTGCTGCGAGCCGCCCGACCAGACCCAGTCCGGGTACAGGGAATTGTAAACGTCGGGCTCCTGCCAGACGACATTGACGAAAGCCGCGGTGTTGGTTCCGGCATCGAACGATGCATTCAACGCCGGATCGCGGTTAAACGCCGCGAATGTGCCGGGCAGGGTGCTGTTGTTGACCCAGTTGAACGATTCCGGGTAATAAACCCAGCCCAGGCGGATGCCCGGCTGGTTTTTATATAAGTCCGGGTCCTGGCCGATCATCCGCAAAGCCTCGTTGATCGGCTGGCCCTGCAACACTACGTACTCGGCCATGACATTCGGCGCGTTGTTGGCCAGGAACAACATGTAGTCGGCTTGGGGATTATGCGCGCGGATAACGTCGCGCAGGCGTTGATGGATTCCCTGCATCTCGCGGCAGCGAAATTCAATCCATTCTTCGCGGCAGTTTTGCGTCACCCATTGGAACCTTTTGGCAAACCGCCCGGGGTCATTGAAATCCACGGGCGGCTTGATGCTCGTACGCTCTTCGAACAGGCGCATGGTGTCGTCCTCCCAGCCGTATTCCAGCACCTCGCGCCAGTCCGACGCGCGCGGATCGGCATACAAGGCCGGCATGAACAAGCCCCCGGCGAAAACCTGGATGCCGCGGAAGGACGCATACCGGCCATACCGCGCCACGATTTCGTCAATGACCGCCGCCATTTCCCGCTGCACCGCCGGATTGAACGGGTTGTAGTTCCACTTGGCGCCGCTGGGAAGCATCTGCCGGCCATCTTTGGAAATCACCGTAATCGCCGGCGCGCCGGCGCGGACTTCCTTGTCGGTATAGCAATTCAACATTGCAGTCTGGTAGCTGTAGCAGAATTCCACGCAGGGAATCAAAGCCAGCCCGTTTTCCGCGAACATGGCGAACATCATCGCAAAGGGATCGTTGCGCGGCGTGGCCGCCCCGCGATTCCCCGGCATGCGGATCGGGAAATAGGCCTGGCTGCCGGAATACTGGTAGAAATTGCAGAAAAAGGCGTTTTCTCCGCTGTAACGCATGTAACGGATATGTTCCGTAATGGCATGGTACCAGCGCTTGGCCCAGCCGGTATGTTCGTGCAGGTGGGTGCCGCCGGTGGAGTAAGCAAACATGTCATAATCCGGCCAGGCGTAAAAACTGCGCAGAATCAGGTTGGCGCGCTCAGTTTGGGATCCGAAAAGCCTGCCCGGCTCCGCTTGCGGCACAGCCGTTGCCGGCAACTCCTCGATTTCGTAAACACGCAAACGCGCAACGGCGGATTTGCCCCCGCGCCGCAGGTTGGTGACTTCCACGGAAATATCGTTGCGGCGCGGATAAAAAAGGAACCGCCCGGTCTGCATTCGGCCGGTGGACGGATGGAGCGGGCTGCCGCTGAGCGCCCAGAAAGCCGGGCTGCTAAAGCCCAGGTCGCCCACATTGCGGTATTCCGCGCGACCTTTATAGTAGGCCCGGACGGCAAAATTCTGCGGCCGGTCGTCGGGATATTCCACTTCCACAATATGCGGTTTGTCAGGGTGTTCCACCTGCACCCGGTATCCGAACCAGTCGCCGTAGCGCTCGGTGGTCTCCCGGCACGGCTGGCCCAGCATTTCCACCACCCGGGTCATGGGTGTCTGGGGCAGTTCCGGTTTCGGGCCCTGGCCGTGATAATACGGATGCTCGATGAACGGATGCGGATCGTCCGGATTGCCGCAGGCGATATCGGCCACCAGGCGCTTTTTAACGGCAGCCTTGACTTTATCCCACGGCAATTCCGGCTGGGGGATTCGGCCGATCAGCGCCATTTCCATGATGCGCGTGTCCAGCAGTTTGCCGCCGGATTCCGCGCGCACGATCAGATTATACACCCCCGGATGCTCCGGCCGCGCCCTGAATGCAAAAACACCGGGTTGGCCGTCTGATGTCGCCAGTTTTTGCTCCAAAATCTTGCCGCCATTCAAGGCGTCTTCCAATGCGCAGCTTATCGAACCATCGGCCTTGAAACAATCAGGCAAGCCAAAAGAAACTTCAATCCCATCCTTGTGCCGGAAAAACGGCGGCGCATCCTCCGGCTGGACGGCGTTGATGTATTCCGCCCGGATCGGGCCCATGTAAGGCGGATCAATAAACATCCCGAACCCGTTACGGGCTCGGCCGGGCAAGGTGGAATCGGCCAGGGCCGGCCCCGCGAGAACATCCGGCCAGGCCGAATCGTCAAAGTCGCGTTCCGCCCATCCGGCCGGCGGATTGAACAATGCCTTTTCGCGCCCTTCGGTATAAACCCGCTGGAACGAGCCATCCGGGTAATGGACGATTCCTTCCCAGACTTGGGCTTGCTCTTCCATCTTTTTGCGATCGAATCTCACATTGTCGCCGTAAACCGCTTCATAGGCGATGGTATTCTTGCCGGCCGCCAGTTGCGGGCCGATATCCATCACCGCCAGCGACCGGCGCAACATGCCCTGGCCGGAATACACTTCCCGGCCATTGACAAAAAGCCGGCAGGCAGTTTCCGGCAACAGGCAGATTTGAGCCGAAGCCGGTTTTTCTTTCAAGACGATGGTCTTGCGCAGGCCGCAAACCTGGCGGCATTCGCTCGCCCGCACCCAGTCAATCTCAATCCGGTTGCCCGGCTCGCCCGGCTCAAAACACAAGGAATGAAAACGCGGGCCGGGATTCGACAATCCCAATCGCACCGTGAAAAGCACGCTGACTTCCTGCCAGTTTGTGCCCTTTAAAACCAGCGTTTCCCGGCTCAACACCGCCGGCGCGCCGGCGCGCCGCGTGGAAACCGTCCAATGCGATTCGGGAAGCGATTGCCGGACGCGCATACGCACGGTCCAACCCTGCCGCCCCCGATACAGGAAATCCGGCGGCGGAAAAGTCAAATCCAGGCCGGGGACATCCGGATCATCAAAATGGTCGCCCCAGTAAAAATATGCCTTTTCTCCGGTTTGAAATTGCAGCACGCCATTTTCGACACGCGGATTGTCAATCCCGGAAAATTTTGTGATGCCGGCCAGGTTGCCATCGTCGAAGGTCCAGGCCGTGACGTTGGAATCGCGCATATCGGCTGCCGCCGGCGGTTGCGCCGGCCAGACCAGCCGGGCGTTCCAGCGATATAACGGATCGCTCAAGCCCCGGGCATCGAGCAATTGACTCAACCCGGTGTCCGCCGGCTTGGGATTGGCGTCCGCATCCGCAAACAGTGCGGGTATGATCCCCGCGACAAGGATCGTCGCGACCGCCATCACCTTGTTACCTTGCTTCATTGTTTGGTATCCTTCTTTATCGTGATTTGCATTTTAATGCGCACCTGCTCGCCCGGCATGAGCGGAGGCGAAGAATTAGCTCCGGCGCGCCCGGCGCCATGGCACAAATAGGTCAATGGGATGTGCGGCTGCTGCGCATGCCGGTTGGGCCGGATCGCGACCCCGGATGCCTCCAGCCATTCGACCGTTGCCGCGCCCTTGGGCGTGAACACCTCGATTGCGCGCGCCTGGCCCATCTCGCGGAAGGCGGCCGGGTCCAGCACGCCGCGCCGGAGGCCGCCATCTGCCAGCCGGACAACGAACGGGTATCCGGCGCAATCCATGAACAGTCCCTGGAACCGGAACCAGCGCATGTCCGGGGTCGGATCAATCACCTCGGCCAGCCACTCCCAGACCACCCGGCCGGGCTCGGCGCGGTATGTCTGGCGGACCTTGACATCCTCGATCAGGCCTTCGATGACGATGGTGACGGCGCCATCCGCCTCCGCCACCGTGCCGGTTACCGAAGTCCACGCGCCGGCGCCGTGCAGCGGACTGCTCATCGAACACGACTTGTCTCCGGCAAAAAAGAGCAAGCCGGGGAAAGCGAACCGGCTTTTACCGACCAGCACCGCCCCGCCGCCGATATTGTTGATCACCAGCGTATAATCCGGCTGTTTGACCTCATGCCATACCTTGGTCCAGCCGGCCTGATTGTCCAGGCATAAGGCATTACCAGACCACGGAGCAACCATCATGAGCGCGGTGCCCCAAAACAATTTCCGGAATATGTGTTGTGCCATCATTGCAAACACCAGAGAATGGGCGCAAGTCCGCAATCACGCCTCGCACCTTCGATTGGTCATATTTTCATTTCTGATTGATTTGATTCAAATCACGGGATAATTTGATCAACCCCGCGCCATCCGCGGATAACATCATGATTCGCCAAGCCTCTTCCCAGCGGCCTTCCGATATGGCCGCCCGGCATTTCGCAATCAGCGCTTCGGCCGCGGCGTTGTTGATGGTCTTTTTCAATTCAGCGGCTTTTGCCTGCATCGGCGCGGAAAGCAGTTGCTGCACCTGATCCAAAGCGCCTTGCACGGTCTGCACGGCGGCGGGATCGATCGTCTCCCGGCAGGCGACAATCGCTGCGCGGGGTTCGGCTTGATCCATGCGGAAGGTTGTAATGCTGTATGGCGGCATCGTCAAATTCCAAGCGGATTGGTTCACGATGTCGCCGGTAATCAAATTGACCAATTGAACGCCAGGCGCCAGGGTCAACTCGGCGTCCGTCCGCCACCAGCATGGATTGGCCACATAGCCGTATATTTTGCCGTCAACCGCCGCGGTTTGAATCCAAAGGTTCAAATCCCGGCCGTTGCCGGTCAGGCGTTGATACACGGCCGTTTTGGGCAACGAACGGAAAGCCTTGGCAAAACGCGCCAGCTCCAATTCGCGCCCCATCCAGAGCACCAGATCCGTCAGGGGGAGCGCCATCATGGCCGGATTCGCGCGGACAAAGGCATTTACATACACTTCGGCGAAATAGTCGCCCGGATTGTGCCACCATGTTTCGGTTTCCGAGCGATCCCAACTGGGATGGCCGCAAAAACCCCAGGATGCCGGCCATTCTACGTCAATTTCCGTCCAGTTATAACGCAGCGCCAAACCGTTGCGTCCGTCGTTTGCAAATGGCGTCAGGCACTCGTCGCGATAGAGCAATTCACGCAAACTGCCGCGGACAGTTTCCGTTCCCTGCACGTTCATGGCCAGCGTAATCGCCGGATTGTCCTTCAGTCCCAATAAATCCAGTCCGCCGCGGCGGGCATATTCGCCGATCGGCATCGTCAATGGTTCACCCGGCCGCGGCAGCATGTATGACATTGCCTGCGGATAAACAATCAATTCCAAATCCGGGCGGTATCGGCGCAGGCGGTCGCTGACCCACTGATAAATCTCCTGCAGCTTGCGGCAACGCCAATCCGTCCATGCTTCCCGGGCGTTGTCCATCAGCCATTGGTAACGCCGTGCAAACCGTTCGGCATCCCCGGCATCCACCGGCACGGCGATGCCGGTCTCGCTTTCGAAGATGCGCATGGTGTAATCGTCATAACTGGCGTTATATGGATCGCCCACAGCATTCCAGCAGGGACCCAGAATTTCATTGACCTGCAGGAAAATCCCCTGCCAGCCGCGCTGGCCGCCATACAGGCTGAGCAACTCGTCAATATACGCTTCGAATTCCCGGCGCACTTCCGGCCGGATCCAATTGGGCATTAAAGTCGGAATGCGGGAAAATGACCATGCGTAAAGCTGCTGGCCATCCTTGCTGACCTGCGCCAGGGTGTCGGCGCCGCGCCGCACGGCTTCGTCATCGTATTGGGGCTGAAAACACGGCAGCCCGATCATCTCGAGCGCGGAATACCAGCGCATGTCGTTTTCCTCGAAAATCTTTGACAGCAAACCGCCGTAATCCTTCATGCTGCCCGGGCTGCCGCCCGAAAGATTGCAAGCGTAACTGTAGCGGCTGGGATGCAGGACTCCCGAATACATGAATTGCCCCAGATATTGCGTATCCGTGCCGTCAAACCGCATACGCTTGACCAGATTGATGAAGGTGACCAGCCAATTCCGGTAAAAACCGGGCGCTTCCGTGGTCTGCACGACCTTGAAATACGGGGCAATCGGGCTTTGAAAATTGCTCTGCAATAATTGGCTGGGACCGCGCTCTGTTTGCTGGCCGATGCGCCGTCGCTGGCCAGGCGCATCGTTCATCGCCTTGGCGGGGATGTCGTTCAACACTTCATAAATGCGAATGTGGCCGACCGCCACGCGCGCCAGCCGGGCCGCATCCGCTTGGTTCAAGGATGACGAGTAATTGCCATAATCCATGAACGAAACCATGCCGGCGGATTGGTTGGGGAAAAACAAGACGCGGTGCTCGTTGACCGTTGCGGTCAAGGGATTGAACCCGCCCAGCAACGCGCCATCATTACCGAGCTGCATGATCGGCATCCCGGCGCGCAGACGTCCGACAATGGCGAGGTCCGGCAAGGCGTCTTCCAAACGCATCGTCTGACAACGGGCCGTATCCGCCGGATATTCCGCGATGGCCACATGCGGCCGGCCGGGATTGGGAATTGCGTATTTGAAAGACAAGACCTGCCGGTGTTTTTTCCCCACCCGCCACCGCCCCAGCCCGTTTTCAACAACATCGGCCTCCGCCGGCAGCCCCATGAAATCGCAGACAAAAAACTTGTCCGGCGGCTGTTCGTCCGCCGCATGGGTCTCCCAGACCAGCTTGAGATTCATGCCTTCCGTATAAGTCTGAGGGTTGGACACTTCCGGCATCTTTACCGGACCGCATACGGCAAGTTCGTAACGCCGGGCGTCGGCGATCTCCCCCGCCTGCATGGCAAATTCAACGGCATAGGCGCGATTCGGCGGCAGATCGCCGGCACGCCACGCCAATTCACCCTGCCAATCCGCGCCGGATAAATGCATCGGCACTGTGCCTTCCGTTATCTGTGCGTCGCGGGCATGGAACAAATCACCCATTTCATCGAATATGCGGTAGCTGACCACGGGCGGAATGCGGCCCATCACCGGAACTTGCACGCGGAGCGCCACGGATTCCCGACTGCCGAATACCGGTTCGCGCCGATTATCGGCAGGCCGGACGTCCAACAATCCTTTGTATGACGGGTTGAACCAGGGTTTAAAGATATCGCGGACATGGGAGTCGTCGTAAACATATGCCGCCGGCCAAACGGCATCATCATAGGCTGGCATCCGCCAGCCGTCATCCGCGGCGGCCGCGCGCCCTTTCCACGACGCATCCGAATCGAACCGCAGATAGGCGCCATCTTCGCACAGCAGGGCGCCGTCCAGCAGAAACCGGCCGCCGGTGATGCCGCGCCCCGGACATTCTATCGCCAGCACGTTGGTCCCAACCGTGAAGAGACTCGGATCCAACTCGTAATTCCATAATTGATCCAGGCTGACGCCCGGAAAATGATCCAGCGCCGGCTGACCATTGACATAAAAACGGTAATCGCCCTGGGCGGAAACCGATATTTTTGCCCAGCGCACCCCGGCCGGCACAACCAAGCTTTTGCGCGCCTGCACCGGTACTTGCATGGACGACACGTCCACCCAGTCTATTTCCACGCGGTTGCCGGCAGTCTGGCTGCCGATCCGCACGCCGGTATATGGCGGCATGAAGCGCGCTCCTTTCTGTCGGACATTCGGGATGTCGAAGACCACTTCCTGCCAGTTCGTTCCCTGAACCAGTACCGCCGGGGATTCGGAAATCGCCACGAAATCCGCCCGGGCGGGACGGATCGGCGGCGCATTGGCTATGGGGCTGCATTTGACCGCCGCGCGCCAGACGCTCTGCGTCGCGCTCTGGCGCATTCGCATCCGCACCGCCATTTTATTGACCGGACTGGGAAATTTCTGCTCGCGATGCAAACTGGCCGTATCGAACCCAATCCGCAGCGGCGCCGCACCCGCCGCCAGGTCGCCCCATACCAGCCGCGCCACATCGGGCATCCTGTCAGACGGCGCACCCGGCGTGGCCGCCGCCGGGGACTTAGCTGTGGCCGCTTCCGGGGCCGGCAGCGGCACATCCAGGGTGACAAAGCACAGCCGACCGTTTTCCACGCGCGGAGTTTCAACGCCGGCGGCCTCCGTCAAATCCGACAAACCGCCGGCATCAAAATCCCATTGATACGGAAATGCCGACGGCGGCAGCCGCCGCAATTCAAATTTTGTATTGGATGCCGTAATATAACGACCTTCCAAATAACAACGTTCCGTGCCATACCCTTCGGCAGCCAAAAGCTTTTTGATATTCGCCAAACGCGCTTCCTTGACGGCGGCAAATTCATCCTCGGTCATGGCGCCGGCCGCGCCGCTCCAGATCAAAGCGCCCATCGCCAGCCATCCGGCAAGCGATCGCGGCCATCCGCCCCATTGCCAGCCGCGCCGCTTGATCATTGGGCATTGCGAAGATTTCATGCAATATGCTCTCCAGAATCTTTCCGATGTTCCATGCCCGCATATCCGCGCCGCCAGGCCTGCCAGGCTTCATGTTCCAAGTCCATGTGCATGACGGAAATTTGCATACCGATGCGATACACCCGGCGTTCGAGCATCTCCAGCAGCGCCTGGCGCTCCGCCACCAGCGCATCCGTCCGCACAATGAAAGCCCGGCGGCCGTCGGTATCCAAAGCCGCGCAGGCGGCATCCCATTGAGCTTTGCCGCCAATGCGCTGATTCAGGTGTTCGATCCGCGGGCGCAGGCGCATCATTTCGTAGCGCCAGTTATGTTCCAGGCCGTATTTTTCGCCCAGCTCGTCGAAAATTTGCATGAGCGGTCCGGCATCCGCGGGTTCCGCCGCCAACCGCTCCAGACGGTAGATGGCGGAAACCAGTTGCTCCATATCGGCCGACGCGACACCAAAATACTGACGGCAGTATTCGGCCACCACCGCGCGGGTATCAGATGACGGGGCCTGGCCCAGCCGTCCGATCAGAAATTTATTCAGATCGTCGTAGAGCCCTTCCGAATAAGCATGAAAGCCGGCCAGGTCGCCATCCCGCGCGCACTTACGGAATATGGCTTCCAACCGCGACGGCGCCGGCACCGCCCCCGTGCGACCGTAACGATCTACCGGCAGGGAGGCATAGGATATGTGCAGGAAAAGCAATTTACGATACGGTGCGGGGACCGCCAGCGCCGGCCATGTTTCCTTGTAACCGGGCGAAACCAACAGGCCGTCCAACCAATCGGGCCGGCGTTGAAACAGTTCCTGAAAACAGGCGTTTGCCGCTTCCTTGCAGAACCATGTACAAAATTGAATTTTGGCCGATGGTTGAACCGCCCGCGCTGCCGGCGCCAGCGCTTCCTCCCACAAACGCACCGCCGTCGGCACCCACGGCCGGCATTGTTCACAATCACATCCGCCCCAATCGTAAAAAAAAGCCGGAATGTAATCCACCCGCACCCCGCCTGCTTTAAGGAATTCCATTAAGCCGGCGATGTTTTGCTGCAACAGCTTCCGCACTTCGGGATGGGCTGGGCAAAGATCTGGGCCGAACATGTGGCTTTTGGCATGCGGCTGCGCCGCCCAATCAGGACGAAGCTGATCCAGGTAAACCGCATTGGTTGCGAAACAAACGCCGATTTGAAGGCCCAACTCCTGCGCCGCTTTCAGACATTCACGCTTACGGCGCCAAAGGTGCAGGGCGCGGTGCCGGGGCCAGAAATACAACGGATCGTTCGAAAACGGATTGGGCACGTCGTAAGGATCGAACCAGGTCGCATAGCCGTTGATTCCCTGGCGCTGCCATTCTGTCAACAGGGAGCGAAACTCGCCCGGCGCGGCCAATTCATAAAAATTGCCGAAATGCGGAGGCGCATATACACTGCGGAGTTGCAGGCAGGACATGATCATTCCTCGGTGACGACTCGGTTATGAGAAGCAACTCTGTTTAAAAATCCGCTTTCCCCATTTTCTTTTTTTTGATTTTTGCCCTGCTTTGCGGCGACTGCTGAAAGTGAGCCGGCCCATCACACTTTACTTGCCGCCAGCGTGGCGTCGAGCGCCTGATCCGTGGCCGTGTATTCCGGATTGATGGCGCCGGCCGGCGCGCGCAGCGCGAGCCAGTCCGGGTCCAGGCTTAAAGCCGGCTGAAAATCCGGACCGGCGGCATATGCCGCCATGCGTCCCAGGAAGTACACGCTCCCCGGATCACCCGGCAAAAGATTTAACGAACACACCAGCAGCCGCCCCGCGCCCACCCGGCACTCGAACAAGGCCGCCTGCTTGACGATCAGCTTGAAGGAAGAGACCACCTCGATGATTGGCTTGAATTCCAGGGGCAAATCGTCGAACACCACGGCGGCGCCGCCTTCGAGCATGGCATAAAACTGCCAGCCGCACCAGCCGGCATGCGGAAAATCGCACGTCAAAGGATGGTCATGGATGACCGTCGCCATATTGCCGCGGGCACGCCCGGCGGAACACGAGTGAAATTCGGTCGGCAAAGCCGTAAAAGGATTCCGTCCCAGCAGAATGCTTATCCCACCCCCGCGCAAACGCGCCACCTCCGCGGGGGTCAAGGCCGGCACGATCCGAATCGCCGCCGGCTGCGCGCCTGTCCCGGGCGGGAAAAACCGCCGCCACTTTTTTAACAAGGATCCGTCCAGCGACACCGCCGGCGCTCCGGCCGGCTGGGGATAAACGTAAAAATCCCACAGATTGTCCAGTTCCTGTTGCGGCGCGACCAGCCGCGCGTGCAGGGTCAGATGTTCCGCCCGCGATACCGCCGGCATCCGCAAACTAATCGTCCCCAGTTTGCGGATTTGCCCGGGCGCCAGATTGCGGACTGGCAATGCGCCGCGCGCGTGGGTCAAACCCGCATCATCCGCCAGACGCCACTCCACCAGCCCGTTTTTGACCCGGCCGGGCGTAAA
>JAXGSX010000108.1:0-11330 GCA_040775225.1 Kiritimatiellia bacterium
CGCCTGGACGCCTTCACGATGAATTTCCTGGATTTGCTGGAGCAACCCGGCATCGGAACGCTGCCGTTCACCGGCATCAACAAGCTGATCGCCGACGGGCTGGGCTACGCCGGCGAAGGCGATGTGCTGCGCGCCGCGCAGATGGCGCTGCTGCGGACGTTGGCCGGCGCGGCGAATTTCACCGAAATCTACACGATTGATTACCGCCGTAACCGCCTGCTGATGACCCATATGCAGGAATGCAATCCCGCCCTGGCGCGCCGCGACCGCAAAATCCGGCTGGTAAAAAAAGATTTCTGGGCGCCCGGCATCCAGCCTTACGCCGGCATGTGGTTCACGCTGGAACCCGGCCCGGTGACGCTGACCGCCCTGACCGCCGGACCGGGGAACGTCCTGAAGTACGTAACCTATGAAACGCAGATCGCCGACATTGAGCCGTTGCCGGGATTGGACATTCCGCACTGGATGGTGCAACTCGATGAGCCGGCCGGCGCCTTCCTCAACCGCTACGGCCTGGCGGGCGGGCCGCACCACCTGATCGCGCTCCCCGGCCGGCATAGCGCGCGCGTGCTCAAACTCGCGCATTTGCAGGGCTTGGCCGCGCATGACCTTGGCTTGCCGCGCACCAAAGGAGCAACGATTTAAATTTTCTCATTTATTCTTTCTTCGTGTCTTCGTGCCTTCGTGTGTAAATTTCCGTATTCCGGATTCTCTCCACTCCGTGTGAACCATCCATCAATAAAAGGGATTTGCCGCATGCAATCCAATACCGAAGCCGCCGGCGCGGATATTCTCTCACGGCTCGCCGCGCTCCGCCAATCTTACCGGCAAGTCAAAAACGCCCTGCCCTGGCTGGATGCGTCGGTCTGGCCGGCGGAGCCCGCCGCTTTCCCGCAACATGCCGCCCCCATTCAGACCGATTTGGTCCAGGCAGCCCCGGCTGATCCGCAACTCGCCGCCATCCTCCCCCGCCTGCGGGATGCAGACGGCGTCCGGCTGCTGCGCCTGGCGCCGCGCGCCTTCCCGCCGGAAACCTGCGGCGCCCTGTTTGACCGCATGGAGCAGGCCGGCATGCCCCTGGCGATCCTGCATACCGATATGGATTTTGACGCAATCCAAAGCCTGGCCCAGGCGCGCCCGGCCCTCAAGATCATCATCGAGTCCGGCCCGCGCAAACTAATTTACCATTACACGGCCGTGAAACAGATTCTGGGCGCATGCCCTAATGTTTATCTATGCACCTGCAATTTCTGCAACTGGCGCGGCCATGAAGAGTTGATCGCCCTTGGGCTTGGCCGCAAACTGCTGTACGGCTCGCATCTGCCGCTGTTTTCCGCCGACGCGGCCATGGCGCCGGTGATCATGGGCGAATTCGACTGGCAGACCAAATGCGGCATCGCGGGCAACAACCTGCGCCGCCTGCTCGGCCTGCCGGAAGCGCATCCGCCCGCGCTCGAGTTCAAGGCGCCGCCGCCATTCATTATTGACGCCCATGCTCACAACCTCCAGCCCGGCGCGCCCGACGTATACAACATGCCGACGCCGGACATCAATTTCACGCCCGCGGATTGGATCAGGCAGATGGATGCCATCGCATTCGAGCAATTGTATCTCATCCCCGGTGAGACGCTTTTTGATCCGCATATCACCTGCCGTGATTACACCGCCGAGTTGCGCCGGCATGCGCCGCGCCGGTTCCGCTACATGGAAATATTCCATCCCCGCGGCGATGCGGCGCATTTCAAACGCGTGCGCGCATCCCTGGCCGACCCGGCATGCGCCGGCATCAAGATTCACCCGGTAACCCACAAGGTGCCGGCGGACGACGACGCCTACGCCCGGATTTTCGACCTGTCCGCCGCATCCGGCAAAACCATCATGACCCACAGCTGGGAAATCTCCGACTATAATCCGGAACAATTCAAGGGGCATCCCGATCGTTTCCGCATACACCTGCCGCGTCTGCAAGGAATGCCCTTCGTGCTGGGACACGCCGGCGGCCGTCCGTCGGCTTTCGCCGCAACGGTTCAGGTGTGCCGCGATTTCCCCAATGTCCATGTGGACCTGGCCGGCGACTATTTTCACAACGGCATGGTGGACGCTTTTGCCGATGCCATCGGCGCGGATAAAATCATTTTCGGCACCGATGTTGACTGGTTCGATCCGCGCTGCGAACTGGGCGTTGCCCTGGGTTCGCGCCAGACCGATAACGCTTTGGCGAAAATCCTGCGCGGCAACGCCCTGCGCGTCTATGGCGCCCGGCAGAGCGGATGCAGCAGAGAGGTTGTCTCACAAAGACGACAAGCCACAAAGGAGCCATGGACACACTGACACATGCTTTGATGGGCGCCGCCCTGTGCAGCCGCACCGGCCTGGCCGGCGGCCGGCGCGGCCCAACCCCCGGCCGGGACGGCCGGCCGCGGGGCTGGGACTGGACTTTCGGCGCGGCCTTGTTTTTCGGCATCTTCCCGGATCTGGCTTCCATCGGCCTGCACCTGGGCCATCATGTCATCCGGCATGGACACATGGGCTGGCATGCCATCCCGCCCTGTATTTTCACGCTGTATAACCTGACCCACAGCATTTTGATCGCCGGCGTGTTCGTCCTGGCCGCCGCGCTGTGGCGGCGGCCGCTGGCGCTGGCCATGCTGGCCTGGCCGGCGCATATTGTGACGGACATGCTGACGCACGGGCCCGGGCGGTTTGCCACGCCGGTATTCTTCCCGCTTTCGGATTACCGCTTCAGCGGCGTGAACTGGTGGCAGACGCCCTGGCTGGCGCGCTGGCCGGCGCTGGTGTTGACGGTCCTCTGCATTGGCCTGCTGGCCGTCCGTTACATCCAGGCCCGGCGCCGGCAAGTTCCAGCGTGACATCGCCGGCGTTTCATGGTAAAAGGCCGGATGCTTTTCACCACCAAGGGGCAAATTCATGCACACGCTTAAAATCGGCTGGGCCTCGCGCGATGTCACCACGGATAAACCGATCAACATCCCGGGCCAGTTCCATATGCGGATTTCCGAGGGCGTCCTCGATCCGGTGACGGTGACCGCCCTCGTCATTGACAATGGCAGCGACCTGGCCGTGTTCCTTTCCGCCGACCTGGTGGTGATCCGTTCGGGGCTGCTGAATGAAGTGCGCGCCCGCGTGGCGGAACTCAATCCCGGCATACCGACCGCGAAGATATTGATGACCGCCACCCATACGCATACCGGCCCCAGCCATTACGCCGACCGCGTCGGCGATCCCGACAACAACACTTCCACTCCCATGACCAGCGAGGTGCCGCATGCGGGGATTGAGATTGCCTCCAGCGACGATTACCGGCATTTCCTGGCCGACCAGGCGGCCGGCGCCGTCTGTGATGCCTATGCCCGGCGCGCCCCGGCCGGCGTGGCCTACGGCTACGGCTACGCGGTGGTCGCCCATAGCCGGCGCGTGGTGTATTTCGACGACACCTCCCGGCGGCCCGGCGCCGTCTCCAATTCCCGCAGCGGCGTCAACGGCCATGCCGTGATGTACGGCAAAACCAACGACCCCAATTTCAGCCATTACGAGGCGGGCGCCGACCATTTCATCAACCTGCTTTACACCTTCGACCCGCACGGCAAGCTTACGGGCGCGATCATCAACATCCCCTGCCCTTCGCAGAATTCCGAGGCCGATTACAAGCTCTCGGCCGATTACTGGCACGATGTGCGCGCGGCCATCCGGCAGCGGCATGGCGATATTTTCATCCTGCCCCAGTGCGCCGCCGGCGGGGACCTTGCTCCGCGCATCCTGCATTACAACCAGGCCCAGGCCCGCCGTTTCAAGCTCAAATACGGCGATTTAAAGACCGAACTGGCCGCCCGCCGAGACATTGCCGAACGCGCGGCCGCCGCCTTCGACGAAGTGCTGGCCTGGGCGCGCAAGGACATCCGGACCGACCTCCCGCTGGCCCACGCGGTGGCAACGGTGAACTTGAGCCGGCGCCTGATCGCCGAAGAGGAATACCAATATGCCTGCAACGGCCTGGCGGAGTTGATGCAAAAACCATTCAAGACGGATGGCCCGCCCAGGGAATGCCTGCGCCATAATTCCACCCTGGTAGCCGGCCGCAACCGCTTCATCCGCGTGATTAACCGCTACCGCGAACAGCAGCAGAGCCCCAAGCTGCCGATGGAACTGCACGTGATCCGGCTCGGCGAGATTGCGTTCGCCTCCAACCGGTTCGAGTTGTACATGGACTTCCAGCATCGTATCCAGGCGCGCAGCCCGTTCGAGCAGACTTTCATTATCCAACTGGCCGGCCAGCCCGGCGAAGATGGCGGCACCTACCTCTGCACCGAACGCGGCGCCTGGGGCAAGGGTTACAGCGCCAGTATGTTCTGCAACCTGGTATCGCCCCAGGGCGGCCAGGAACTCGTGGAGGAAACCCTGAAACTCCTCCAGGAATTGCACGCGGGAAAACCGGACAAAACTTGACGCTTGCCCGGAAGATGCACGAACAAAACATGGTTAATCCCACTCCGCCGTCAGCCCGGACAGCAAGGGCGCAGCAGCCAGGCGCCGGCAATTTAAATCCAGCGCCACCCCGCAAAGGAGGGCCGACGATATTCGATTGATTGCAGACACGGCGTTTAGAATCTGACCGCCCTTGGTTGCGGGCCTCCGCCCGCCTGGGGCATTATAAGCAAAATAAAAGAAAGACATCCACATGAGCATGATGAGTGAGTTCCGCGAATTCGCGGTCAAAGGAAATGTAGTGGACATGGCTGTCGGTATTATCATCGGCGGCGCCTTCGGCAAAATCGTCACGTCGGTGGTAAACGATGTGATCATGCCCCCCATCGGGCTGCTGCTGGGCGGCGTGAATTTTTCCGACCTGGCGGTCACTTTGAAAGCCGCATCCGGCGACGTTGCCGCCGTCACCCTGAATTACGGCAAATGCGTGCAGACGATCGTGGACTTTTTGATCATTGCCTGGTCGGTCTTTCTGCTCGTCAAGGCATTGAATTCCATGCGGCGGAAACAGGAAGCCGCGGAGAAGCAAGCCTGAGGTTGGGTTAAAACGAAAAAGGATGAAAACATCATGAAACGGATAATGCTGGCAATGGTTTTGATCGGCGGCGTCGCGGGCGCCGCCCTGGCGCAGGAGGCGGCGCCTTCGCAGATCACCAATACCCTGAACATTGGGTTTACGCTGACTGACGGCAACAGCGACACCATGCTGTTGAACGGCAGCATCGTCAGTTTCGGCGACAAGGAAGGCCTGGGATCCTACCGCGCAGGCGTGGAAGGCAATTACGGCGAGAGCAAGGTGGAAGGCAAAAACGAAACCACCATCGAAAACGTGCGCGGGTACGGCAACGTCAAGAAAACGCTGAGTCCGCGGACTTTCGTTTCGCTGGACGCTTCCGCGCTGTATGACGACATCGCGAAAGTAGATTACCGCGTAATTGTCAGCCCCGGCGCCGGCGCGTATCTGGTCAAGAACGACCGGCTGACCTTATCCGTCGAAGCCGGCCCGGCATACATCGCGGAGAAACTTGACGGCGTCAGCGAGGATTACCTGACCTTGCGCCTGGGCGAGCGGCTGGATTTCACCCTCAGCCCCACCGCCATGTTGTGGCAGGCGGCGGAATACCTGCCCAAGGTTAAAGATTTCGACAAATACCTCTTCAACGCCGAAATCGGCGCGGAAGCGGCCATCAACTCGCGCATGAAACTCCGCGTGGTGTTCCAGGATAAATACAACAACACACCGGCAGCCGGCAAGGACAGGAACGATATTGCCCTGATTTCCGGCCTGAGCGTTTCGCTTTAACCGTCCGCAACCCTGGCGGAAGGATGCGCGCCGGCTCCGGCCGGCGCGCATTCAATCGCCTCAGGACGCGGGCGGCGGCCAGGGCAGACTCCATTGGCGCAGGCCGGCCATGGCATCCGTCCGGGTCAAATCAAACCAGATGGGCGTCAAGGCCACGTAATTTTCCGCGACGGCCTGCACATCGGTTCCCTGGAAATCGCCCAGCATTTCCAACTCGCCGTCCAGCCAATAGTAAATATCGCCCCGCGGATTGACGCGGCGGTGAAACACCTCCGCAAAGCGCGAACGCCCCATGCGCGCGACGCGGAAGCCCCGGATCTGCTCCAGCGGCTGGTTGGGAACATTGACGTTCAGCAGCGTATCCGGCGGCAGACCGTGCTCCAGCACGCGCCGCACCATCTGCCGGGCCACCCGGCCCGCGGTCGCCCAAATGGGATTTTGAAAAGAGGCCAGTGAAATCGCAATGCTGGGAATTCCGAGAATGGCGCCTTCCGTCGCCCCGGACACTGTCCCGGAATAAATGACGCTGATGCCTACATTCGGGCCCAGGTTGATGCCGCTGAGCACCAGGTCCGGCCGGGCGGGCATCAATTCGCTGACCGCCAACTTGACGCAGTCGGCCGGGGTGCCGCCGACGGCATACCCCTGGAATCCGCCATTGCGGGTAATGGGCCGGAGTTTGATCGGGTTGGCGATGGTAATGGCATGGCCGACGGCGCTTTGCTCGGCTTCCGGGGCCACCACGGTCACCTCGCCCAGGTCGCGGACGGCATCATACAACGCCTGGATGCCGGGAGCGTAAATCCCGTCATCGTTGCAGATCAGGATATTTGCGGGCATATATTCCTCGTCATCGGCGGCCAGACACCAGCGGTCGCAACCAGCGGTCGGCCTCGGCTTCGGTTTTCAGCGGGGGCAGCGGCGGCAGCAGTTCCCAGGTCTCCTCATGGGTGGCTTCGGCGCCCGGCGCCAATTCCGCCAGCGGCCCCAGGGTTTCAATTTCCAGAATCTCGCGGTTGGCGAAGGTTTCAAAATTGACATTGCCATCCGGATAAACCGCGCCGGGCAGCCATTCGAAACGCTTGACGAACACGCCGCCCGGCAGCTGGCCGGCCACCCAGCCTTCGCGCAGCGACATGCCGAGTTTGCCGGCATCACGGTCCGGCCGCTGCTGGAAGAACAGGTAACGCGAACCGAATTGCCAGCGGCCGTCCGCCAGATCGGTGCAGGGCCAGATGCTCCAGATCTGGTTGGGTTCGAAGCGGCCGGCGCGGCCGTGCATTTCCTTGGCGGGCAGCGGGGCAATCAGCCTGGCGCCCGGCGGCATAACGGTTAAAGCCCAGGGGGCCGCCCGGCGCAGACCGGCCCCGTGGTTGCACAGCCTGTGACGGACATGCACAACGTTCCGCCCGTCGTCCAACCGTATTTCCAGGTGCTTGCTGATTTTACTGGCCGGCCCCGGGGGCTGATCCAGCAGCACGGCGCCGTCCGCCTCCCGCCAGGGCACCGGCACATTGTCCAATTCGTAAGAAATGCTCATGTCTTCCGGCGCAATCCACAGGCGGTGGCCGCCGCGGATTTTCCATTCCGGCTCGCCGGCGCCGCCCTGTTGGCCGGCAATTTCCGCGAATAGGTTGGGCCGGCCGATGAAGCCGCAGCGGATGACGCGCGGCCCAACGTCGGAGGTAATCACCAGTTCCATGTCCGCATTGCGCAGCCGGATACAATTCTGCCAGCCATTGAAGCTGATTTTTTCGATTTGCATGTTTTCCCCTGTCAGTTTTCCGCCATTTCCTTCCGCCACGCCAAACCGGCAGATGATTTAACCACAGATGACACTGTTTTCCAACTTGATATACCGCCGCAATAAGTCCCAGTAAACGGCGCCGGCCGCCGGATCGGGGCGCGCCGCGACCTGAAATGCCGGCGCGCCGCGCACGGCCTCGTCAAACGGCACAAATGCGCTGCGGTTCCGGCACAGCCAGCCGTGTAATGCGCGGTAGGCGGCGCCCAGCGCCGCGGACTCCGGCTGGGCGCCGGCCAGCACGGGCGCGCCGAAAACATCGGCGGCCGCCTGCACGATGGCGCGATTGGCAGAAGCGCCGCCGGTGACCAGGATGGTTTTTGGCGTCAATCCAATGGCGGCGGCGTGCGCCCGCAGGCATAAAAACTGGTTCTCCACCACGGCGCGGCATTCGGCCTCGGCCGGGAATTCCGGCACAGGATGATCCTGCGCGTCGAACCGGAAAATGCCCGTGCGTTCCGCGGGCGGGGTGATTTCCGGGGACAGGTGATAAAATCCCAGCCGCCCAAGATTGCCGGGCGGCGCGGCCTGCAAACGTTCGTTGAAAATCTTCCAGGAGCGGCCGGCGCACAAATCGCGCACATGTTCGCGCATGAGCGAACCGTTTTTACGCACCAGTATGACCATGTAGGCGCCGGGATCAACCGGGCTGACGAACACATGCCCCTCCGCGCCGGAGGGCGCCGGGGTGGCGGTGGAGCCGAACAAGGTATCGCTGGTGCCCAGGCTGAGGGCGACGGCGCCGGGCTGCTGCACGCGCAAGCCGGCGAGGCTGCAGGGATTGTCGCCGGAAAAATTGACCACGAGGCAATCCGGCCGGAAACCGAAGCGTTGCGCGAAATACGGATGCAAGACGCCGGCCGGCGCATGCGCGGGCGCCGGAACGCCCAGCATGTCCGCCAGACGCGCATCGCCGCAGGCCGCCAGCGCCGCCGGCGCCCAGCGCCGGGCGCGGATATCCAACAGGTTCATCCCCGAGCCATCGCTGTAATCAACCGGCGCATATCCGCCAATCAGCAGGGAAGCCATAAAAGAACTCACCAACGCAATCCGTTCCGCAGCCTCGTACGCCGCGCGGTTGACGGCGTAGATTCTGGCAATCTGGTTGCCCGTGAAACGCGCGTAGGCGCGCGAGCCGGTCAGGTCCGCCAGCGCCTGGGGACCGCCCAGCGCGCGCTCCAGCGCCGCGCATTGCGCGCCGGTGCTGGCGTCCATCCAGATGGGCGACTCCGGCAAGGCGAAAATCCCTGCCAATTGCCCGCGCAAAGACCGCGCGGCATCCAGGTTGTTCAAAACCGCGCCGGCGCCCCGGCGCAGCCAGACGCTGCCATGCTGCTGGCCGGAGCCGGAAATGGCGGCCACGCGGTCCAATGGCGCTCCGGCCCGGCGCAATTTTTCCAGGGCCAGTTCCAGCGCCGCCGCCCACATCAGCGGCGGGGCTGTGACAGTAAGCCCATCCGCATGGCGGTGCGCGCCATGCTCGGTTTGAAATTCCGGCAGGGACTCGTCGAAATTAACCGCGGCATCCGCCACGGATTCCAGCCGCCGGTTGATCAACAGCAGTTTCAAGCTCTGGGTGCCGGCATCCAGGCCTAAAAACAAGGCATTTTCTTCAACTTGATTGAGCATCCCGCCTCCGCCAGGTTCCGGCCGCCGTCCATGCCCGGCCGGCGGGCAATGTATCACCCGAACGCCGCGGAGGGCAAGGCAAAAGCCATCACCGGCTGGCGCGTTCCATGACGTATTCCGGCTCCGCTGGCAGGCCCAGCGCGGGGATGGCATGGCGCCGGCGTTCTTCCACGATCCGGAACCCCATCCGCTGATACAGCGCCACACCCCGCGCATTAGCCCGCTGGACGGTCAGCCGGACCAGGGGCGGCCCGGCTTCCCGGACCATGGCGAACAGCCGTTCCATCAAGGCGCGGCCGGCGCCGCCGCCCTGGTAATCCGGCCGGACGCAGATGCCGAAATTGCCGGTTCCCGCGCGGGTATCCTTCCAACGCACCCAGGCATAGCCGGCAATTGCTCCTTCCCGGGAAACCGCCACCACGACAATTTGACATGGATCATCCGCCCGCGCCGCATTGCGGAACGCATGTTCCCGATCCAGCGGATGCGGGCAATAGAAACGCCGGTCCGCCGCCGGCACGGCGGCGTACAGTTCCGCCAGCCGCGCTCCATCGTCCGGCTGCAGCAGGCGCAGGGTGATCGCGCGTCCATCCTTTAAACCGGCCGGCATGGCCGGGAATTTTGCTGTCAGTTCGGAATGCATTGATCCAAAATACTGCGCTCCGTCCAATGCATACAACATACAACAAAACATTTGCCTTGCCAAATTGCATTTTGTATATTTTGAATATGAAAAGTCATGTTCAAATTGACCGCAGGAGTTTGGCGTTGGCGCGCGCGATCGCCGCCAAAATTGACGCCACCGCATCGCATGCGGCATTGGAGCGGGCGCGCAAGACCAACCGGCGTTGGCGGGAGCTTTCAAATTCCCCACTGCATGACAAATGGCAAGAAATTCTCGGAAAAGATTGGAAGGATATTCGCGCAATATTACTTAAAGAATCCGAAGAAAGCGCCCAATTACGCCAGAACAATCCTTTTTGCGGCATCATCTCTCCGCGCGAGCGCTGGGAAATTTACAGGAAATTCAGGGATCATGAATCGTAATCAGATGGAACATGTCCTGCGCGCAGCCGCGGCCATTACACGTGAACGCGACTTCATTATCCTGGGCAGCCAAGCGCTTCTTGGCGCTTTCCCGCAATTGCCGCCGCCCTTGAATCAATCCATGGAAATCGACCTCTACCCGGAAAACAATCCCGCGGCAGCGGATTTAATTGACGGCAGTATTGGCGAATTATCTATGTTTCATGAAGCATTCGGTTATTATGCCCATGGTGTTGGACCGGAAACTGCCATGCTGCCATACAATTGGCGGGCGCGCGTGTTGGAAGTGGCCAATCCCGGCGCCGGTACGCCTCGGGCTTTTTGTCTTGCCCCAGCCGACTTGGCTGTTTCTAAATTAATCGCCGGCAGAGAAAAAGACCTTGGTTTTGTCGCCGCCATGTTGCGGCTGGGAATGGTGGATCGCAGCGAGATCATGTCAGCGCTGGACGAATTGGATGCCCGCCACCGCGGCGCAGCTCAGGCAAGCTTAAATGCCATCGCTGATATTCCGCCTGATCCGGGATCAAATCGCGGCCAAGACATTGGCGCCCGCTGATTTTCACCCGGGCAGTCAGATCACCGTCCGGCATTCCTTGACCTGAATCTCGCCGCGCTTTTTCGCATGCTCCCGCTGCCAGTATTTTTCCTCGGCATTCAGCGTTTCGAAGGGCACCGACCAGTCCACCCGTCCGCGCCGGAAATCCAGCGGCCGGCGGATGACCAGCGTGCTATCGCGGGCGTCTTTGGCGACAAAGACATTCCGGTAATCCGCCAATTTCCAGCCGGGGGGCGCCGCGATATACAGGTTGCCTTTTTCGCCCCGGGGCCGCAACGCCGTCCCGGACAGAACTTTTTTCCGCCGGTCCCAGGCCACATCGCGCAGTTCCAACTGCCCCTGCCGGACATGCATATCCGTTGCCAGGATTGCCGGCCGCGGCGCCAGGGCCGATAACCGCAGCAGCCGGCAGGATTTGGCCGGGATTTCCACGCAGAATTTGCCGCTGACGCAGCCGCAGTATTTATCCTGCCAGAAGTCCCACACCC
>JAXGSX010000109.1:0-11272 GCA_040775225.1 Kiritimatiellia bacterium
ATCATTTTGAAATCAACTGCTGGGACAAGATGAACTGGCGGGAGGGGACGGCCTGCGACTTCACCGCCGCGGAGCCTTGGGCCGACCTGTGCCCGGTCTGGTCGCAGATACCGACGGGATTTGCCGCGCTGAAAGTAACGGCGCTTGACAAGGACGGCAACATCATCGGGATCAGCGGGTTGCGTGAATTTTACAAGTCTGCGCCATTCTCGGGGCCGCCGACGCCACCGGCCAGGGATTTCCGGGAATGCGCAATCATGGCGCTTGACTATTTTTATCAGCTTCCACAGGTTCAGTATTGGGAAAACAAAGCTCCGGACCCCGGCTACAGTGCCTATCGCTTTCCGGCCAAGATCATCGGTGCCGTGATTGGCGCGATGGTTGCCTATGCGTCGTTGAAGCCGGACAAGAAAGAGCGGGCCTTGATGCTGGCAATCAATGCGGCCGATTATTTGATTGCCGCCGGCAATCCGGCCGGTCATCCGCTGCAATATCTGCCGCCGGTTTATGATTTCAATAGACTAGGCGGCAAAAACAAGTTTTTTGGCAAGCTGATGCTGTCGGAAGCGCTGCTCCCGTTCGATTCATATATCAGCCTGGCCAAGGCCACGG
Organism: Kiritimatiellia bacterium; assembly: GCA_040775225.1. GTDB lineage: Bacteria > Verrucomicrobiota > Kiritimatiellia > JAAZAB01 > JAAZAB01 > JAXGPF01. The sequence continues at coordinate 613 of JAXGSX010000109.1, forward strand.
GACAGGGGAAATACCGGGAAGCTGCGAAACGCATTGCCGATACCTATGTCCGGCTGCAACTTCCGAACGGTTCCTGGCCGTTGATGGTCAACAGCGACAGCGGTAGTCCTGTCATGGATAATATCTGTATGCCGATCAGGATGATAAACATGTTCGATGTCTTGCTGAACGAAGACGGACGGGAAGCATACCGTCTGGCCAGTGACAAGGCGGTTGCCTGGATAATGGAGCATCCGGTCCGGGATTTTCACTGGGAAAGCCAGTTTGAGGATATCATGCCGGGCTCCGAAAAATACAAAAGCATGACGGGGTTTTACGCGGCGCAGATTGCGCTATACCTGCTGGACCACGGCGATGTCCATCCCGGTTGCGGAGATATTGCGTTGGAGATCATCCGTTATGCCGAAGACCAGTTTGTGGTCTGGGACAAGCCCATGCCCCGTCCGGGCAGGCATGCGTTTGCCGCTTCCACCGCTTCCTGGCCGGTACCATGCGTTCTGGAACAGTACGAGTGGGATTATCCGATAGATTCGTCCGCCGTGAATATGATTCGGCTGTATATGAAGGCATACGAAAAGACCCGGCAGGACATTTTTTTGGCCAAGGCGTTGGCGCTGGGATCGTCCGTGGCCGCCGCCCAAGACTCCGAAACAGGGTCCCTGCCTACGCTGTTGGGAAATATGGTTGGGGACAAGAATATTGGCCAGCGCACGCTCTGGCTGAATTGTCTGGCTTTCACCGCCCTGGGCATGATGGAACTGGATGCTTTTTGCCGACAGGAATCGGCGCAATTGAATGAATGGTGCCATGGCCGGGCATAGTACTTATGTGTTTACAGATATAGCAGCATAAGCAGCCATGCCGGTGGAGCCGGCGGCATATTATACCATGCGTCAAACATTAACAGATAAAAAAACATAGGCACAACCATGAACATCAGAAGCCTTGTGACTGGAATTTGTTATGGATTGACGATTGGTGCGTTCGCCACGGAACCGGCGCCAATTATTATTTCTGAGACTATGACGCCACCCACATTGGACGGCACGCTGGATGATCCCGCCTGGGAAAATGCCGGCAAAATCGAGACGTTATATGGGGAAAAAGCCAGCACTCCCGTCAAGAACACAACCGTTTACCTTGTCCGGGATAAAAAATGGTTGTATGCAGGGTTTCAATGCGTCAATTCCAACATGACACACGTCATCCAAACCGCGTTCAAGCACGACGACTACCTTCCAATCAGTAGAAACGACAGTGTGGAAGTGTGTATTAAACCGGAAAAGGCGCAAGACCGTTGGTATTGGTTTATGCTCAGTTTCGCCAACGTGAGGTGTGAACAGCGCGTTACCGGGGGGAGCGGGGCGAACATCGCGTGGAATGCGCCCTGGCGGAGCATAACCAAGCGCTTGCCGGACGGCTGGACGGCCGAGGTTGCCATCCCATTGTTTGCTTTGGAATGTGATGGTCTGAGTGGGGCAAAAATCAATATCATCCGCGATTATGTCGCCATCACACTCGACTATATGGGGGCAAGGCAAAGCGAAGAAACTCTTTTTTACGGGCTCAAACCCGGCAGTAGGCCCAGCTTCCACAACCCCGGGAATTTTGTCGCGGTCTCCGGTTTGGGCGAGTTCACGCCGGAGGTGCCTTTTGCCCCGCGGCTTCAGACTGCGAGCGTAACCGGCTTGCGCGAGCAAGGTGGCCAATACTTCTATGATGTAAAGGTGACGCTTATGCGGTTTACGCCGGTGGCCGGCAAAGCTTTGGTCCGGGTTGTTGAGACTATGGATGGCAAAGAGGCCGAGATGGCAGCCGAACTTGTTGATCTCAACGTTGCCAGGCGTGATCTTGTTTTGAGTGTGCCGGCCGGGGACGTGCGCGAGTGCGAGTATAAGATCAGGGTGGATGTGGTGGATCCGCTGGACGGAAGTGTGCTGGCGAGCGCGGCGATTGAAGACACATCCGCTCTGAACCTGTTTAAAAAGGCGTTTGTCGGACGCAGTTATTACACGACCGAGCCGGCCGCGAAGATCCAACTGGAATTCGGCATCCCGGAAACAATGGCGCGGGAGATCGCGTTGATCCTTGAAGTCAACGGCGCAAAGATTTCGGAGAGCCGGGGCGTCAGCGCCGTGATGACGCCGGAAGTTCCTGTGGACGCTCTCAGAATCGGCCATAACACCCTGGTCGTTCGTCTGGTTTCGGCGGAAAAAGAACTGGCGCGCAGAACCCTTGGCATTCAGCGCCTGGCGCCCCGTCCCGGGTTCGAGGTGAAATCCGATTTCATCAAGGGTGTTCTCCTGAAGGACGGCCAGCCAATTTTCCCCGTCGGGATATATGTGCCATTATGGAGCGAACAGGCATGGAGCGATCCGGCATCCATGGCGGGTGGCGGTGAAGAGGATTTATTCAGGTATTTAAAGGATGTCGGGTTCAATACGCTGGTAAACGCGCATTCAATCAATACAAATACGCATTACCAATCCGCGACCACCAATGCCTATATATTCGCGAGACTGGCGGATAAATACGGAATGAACGTGATTGAATGGATTGCACCGCACCCGAGAAAACAAGATAAGACGCTGCCGTTGAACGAGCGGCTGGCAATTATCAAGGAGTGGTACGAAAAACTGGAACCGGTCTTGATTGACAACACAAAAATCCTGCGGGAACACCGGAACATGCTGGCCTATTACAACGTGGATGAGCCTAATTTGGGCGATCAGGACGTTAAGATTGCGGTCGCCGAATGGTATTGGAATACAGTGAAGGCGATTGATCCTTACCGGCCCATGTTTTTACTGTATTCTCAAATGATCCCCCATGGCGATAATTGGACTCGGTGGGGAGAACTATTGGGATACGACATTTATCCTGGCCCGTTTATGCCCAGCATTTCCGGCAACCCTGGTTTGTACACGGCCGCTTTTGCGTATACCTTGCGGGAACGCTGCCAACAGGACAACAAGGTGATGTTTTTTGTGCCGTTGGCGAATATGCTGGATCTTCGGCGGACGCCGGTCGGCATGAGCAAGGCCCACATTCTATGTCAGGCATATACGGCGGTGATCTATGGGGCCCGGGGATTGCTCTATTTCTCCCTGCAATGTGTCAAAAATGAGGACGCCTGGGATGGGTTGCGGGCGGTCTGCGCGCAAATCAAGGCCATGACGCCCGCCTTGGTCAACGGCGATATTGCCCAAAATATCCGCTACACTCCGGACAATTTCCGGCCAAGAGAGCGAAATTATCCGATGGTCAATGCCGCGGTGTTCCAATACCCGGACGGCGATTATTTGCTGCTGGCCGCCAATATCGTCGCCCATGCCGTGGAGACGGAATTTGAGATAGTAGGATTGCAGGCGGCGGCGCGGATGTTTGCGGCAGAGGGGCAGAGGGGCAAAGGGGCAGAGGGGCAGAGGGAAATGGAATTGGACGGGGAGAAATTTAAGGACAAAATCGAGGGGTACGGCGTGCGTGCATACCGTCTTAAGCTGTCAGAAAAACCGGTCCCTGTAGAGGTGTCGCTGATAATGACCGCATTAACCAATGAAAAGGCGCCAAGCGTGGACATTCCGAAAATCAGGCAACAGGTGCTGCACGGCAAGAACCACATGCTCAATCCCGCTTTCCAACAGCAGTTCAACAAAGGCGTTCCGGACTTCTATATGCCCAATTGCGCCTATTGGCAGCAATCGTTCTTTGCGCCATTTAATCCCGCCGGCGGCAAGCCGGGCTCATTCTGGTATCTGGACGAAGCCACTCCCTGGAATGGAATGCCATCCCTGCGCATGGAATGCACCACGTCGTGGGGGTTCGACAGTATGTCCGGCCTGTGCTGGCCGCCGGCCGTGACGTCTGAGCCGTGCAAGAGGGTGTTCTCCTTCTACGCCAAAGGCGCGAAAGATGGCGACAGCGTGATCGTATCTTATGATTACCTGATTAAGGGCGGGAGCCGATCCGGGAACCGATTCACCTTGACGACGGAATGGAAACGCTACCAGGTTGCGGGTGATGCGCCGGCGTTGCGTGAATACACCGCCGCCTATGGGCCGATGCGGCAATTCAAATTTGCCCCGGGACCAAACTCAATCGTCTGGGTCAATGGTCTACAACTGGAAGCGGGCGAGACGGCGACGGAGTTCCAGGATGATTCGGTGTTGCCTCAATCAGGCGTTGAAAACAACTCCGGCCTGGAGGAACCAATGAAAGTCAAGTCGTAATAAGGAGGAATGATGAAAATATCATATGCCGTATTCTGGTTTGCGCTGCTGATGGTGGTTCCGTTATCGCAGGCGGATAAATATGTCAACGGCGCCACCGGCGATGATGCCGGCGCCGGCACGGAGTTGGACCCCTACAAGACCATCAGTAACGGCGTGTTTAACGCCGTTGCCGGAGAAATGGTGCATGTGGCCGCCGGCACTTACCTGTTGACGACCAATATTTACGTCACCAACGCCATCACCCTGAGCGGCGCCAACCGGACCAACACGATCCTTCAGGGTCAGTTTCCCGCCATCACCAACCGCGGCATATACATCAACCACGCCGGCGCGACGGTGGAGGAGTTCACCGTTACGGGGTTTGGCATGACCCAGAATACGCCATCCGGCATCGGCGCCGGCGGTGGGGTTTACCTGGCGCAAGGCACATTGCGGGCATGCAATATCACCAGCAACGTCGGCGCGGATAGAGGCGGCGGAGTTTACCAGGCGGCAGGCTTAATCAGCAATTGTGTTGTCAGTTACAATACCAACATAAATTTTTCCTGGGCCGGTGGCGGCGGTGTGACCGCGTACGGGCAGGTGTGGAATTGTTTCATTCACGACAATGCCGCAACTCGGGCCGGCGGGGTGGCGATGTATGCCGGCGCCTTGCTGGCCAACAGCGTGGTCAGCAATAATGAATCCTATTATTATGGCGGCGGAATATTTTCCGATGGCGGCGTGGTTTCCAATTGCACGGTGGTGAATAATTCCATTCCAGCATCCAGCCCGGGCGGGGGAATATACTGCCAAAATGATACGACGATTTACAATTCATTCATCCGCGACAATTACACGGGGCAACAGGGTGGCGGCGTTTATTGTGCCCAACCCGGCACGCAACTTATTTCCAATTGCGAAATCAGCGGCAACCAGGCGCCGAATAATTACGGCGGCGGTGTCATGTTGGGCATAAGATCTGGTTTGATAATATCCAATTGCGTGGTCAGCAACAATTATGCGCGTTCGTTTGGCGGCGGGATCGAAGCTTCACAGTATGCTCACCTTGGACTGACGGCGGTTGACTGCCGGATTGTCGGAAATACCTTGAGCAATGGCTGCGGCGCCGGCGTGGCGCTTTGCTCCAACAGCGTGCTGGAAAACTGCGTTGTCCGGGACAATATAATCACCAACCTTACCACCGCCTATAAATACGGCGCTGGAATATTTTGCCGGGGCGGCGGCAACAGCGTCATTCGCAATTGCCTGGTCGCCGGCAATCTTGGCGATGATGCGAATAATGTCACCCGCGGCGGCGGAATATACATTGCCAGCGGTTCCACCAACCAGGTAGATGCCTGCACGATCGCGGATAATTACGCCCGAGCGGGCGGCGGTATTTACCTGGATGTTGCCGGGGATGACAGCTTTACCAATTGCATCGTCATATCCAATCGCGTCAGCGATTCTTATCCGGACATTTATCTGAATGCCGCCGTGCGCGGCAACGCCTTTGCGTACAGTTGCAACGCCGCCCTGACCAACACCGCCCTGGGCAATATAACCAATACGCCGTTCTTTGCCGACCAGGCCGCGGGCGATTACCGGCTGACCCGTTTCTCGCCCGGAATTGACGCCGGCACGAACCAGTCCTGGATGGCCGGCGCGCTCGATTTAGGCGGCCGGACAAGGATTGACCGTTATACCCGGCGGGCGGACATGGGCTGCTACGAATACCTGCCGCAAGGCGCGCTTTTTGGCTTCAGATGAAAGCACGAAGTACATAATTATGCAATATTATGGTTGTGCTTATTATCCGGAAAACTGGGGATTGGAAAATCTGGAGCCCGATGCCCGGCTGATGCGGGCGGCGGGCATCAACATGGTCCGGATCGGCGAGTTCGCCTGGTCGCGCATGGAGCCCCGCGAAAACCACTTCACGCTGGATTGGCTGCATGCGGCCCTCCGCGTCATGGCCAATCACCAGATCAATGTCATGTTGTGCACGCCCACGGCGGCGGCGCCGGCGTGGCTGGTGAAAAACTACCCCGAGACCCTGGTCATCGGCAAGGACGGCCGGACGGCCTATCATGGCGTGCGCCAGCACACCTGCTATTCCTCCGCCGTCTATCGCCGGCATTGCGCCCGGATTACGGAAAAACTTTCCCGCGCAGCGGCGCGCTACCCGAATGTCGTGGCCTGGCAGATTGACAATGAAATCGGCTGTTCGATTTTCGGCAACTGCCATTGCGCCCATTGCCAGGCCCGGTTCCGCGCATGGCTGCGGGAACGGTATGGCACGCTGGCGGAACTGAACCGCGCCTGGGGCAACGCCTTCTGGAGCATGGATTACGGCGATTGGGAAGAGGTGACCCTGGGTGATACCGGCCTCATCCATTCGCCGAGCCGGGTTTTGGATAGTTGCCGCTTTTACAGCGATACGAAAATTGACTATGCCATGGAACAGGCGCGCATCATCCGCGCCAATCATCCGGGGGCCTTGATCTGCACGAACAATTTCAACCGGGTGGATCATTTCAAGGGTTTTACGGCCCTGGACCGCGCGGGCGGAGATATTTACCAGGCGGATGGATTTATCTTCGCCCATACGCTTGACCGGCATCGGAGCTATAAAGCCGGCACGCCTTTCTGGATCACGGAAACCGGCGTGGGCGGCGAGGGCTGGCCGGGCTTGCCGCATGACGCGCGCTTCCGGCCGCGGCTCTGGAGCTTTTACGCCCGCGGCGCGGAGATGCTCCTGGTTTTCCTGTGGCGCCCGTTCCTGTCGGGCCAGGAACAGCAAGCGCTGGGCTTGCTGGAACACTCCGGCAAGGCCGGCGCGCGTTACGAGGCCGTCAAAAAGGCCTTCCTGGAAATGCAGGCGCTGGCGCCGTACATGCAAAATCTTCCGCTGCCGGCCGCCAAGGTGGCGGTGCTCCACGATTACGACAGCGAATGGACCATTGCCGGCTGCCGGCTGGCCGATACCAACGCGGCCGCGGACCTTGCCGCATGGCTGTTCCGGCGCCAGCTTGTGGCCGATGTCATTCCGACCGAGCGCGAGTTGGACGCTTATCGCCTGCTTTTGATTCCGGCGCTGTTGCATGTCAGCCGGGCGGCGGCTGGCCGCCTGGCGGAATTTGTCAAGGGCGGCGGGGTGATCGTGGCCATGGGGCCATTAGGACTGTTCGATGCCAACGCCAATTATTTGCCGCTGGCCGGCCCGGAGCCGCTGCAAGACCTCTTTGGCTTGACGATGGAAAGCGGTGTGCGCCTGAATACGGCCCGGGCTCACGCCGAAATCCGTTCGGGCCAGGACCCGGACCTGCCGTTTTCCGGAGCCATTGCCGGCCGGCGCCTGCAAGGTATGGCGCGCAAGTGGGCGGGCGATGTCACGCTCCAGGACGGCGCCGCGCTGATGCGCTTTGATGCCAGCTTTCTCCAAGGCCAGCCGGCCGTGGTCGAGCGCCAGTCAGGTTTGGGGCGGACAATCTATATTGCGGCCAACGAGGTGGATGGCGACAGCCTGGCGGCTATCATGGATTACGCGTTGGACGCCGCCGGCGTGCCGGCCGGCCCGGAAACTCCCGTGGCCGTCGAGGTTGTGCAGCGTGGCCCGCTGACGTTTATCGTCAATCATGGTCCGGATGCCGCCGTCGTGCAGCGCGCCGGCGGGGGGCGGGCGCTGTTGGGTGATTACCATGCGGGCCGGGTCAATCTGGCGCCTTATGATGTTTGCGTGATCGCTGAGTGAGGCGGCATGGAAAGCTCAGGTCAAACCGGCGGCCGCCGGGAACAAAAACACGAGGGACGGCGCGCATGAACACACGCAGTCTGGTTTTGGGCATGTTTTTGGGAACCGCGATGGGCGCGCTGGCCGGGGAACCGGAATTCCCGGTAATTCCCGCCATCGCTCCGCCGAAAATTGACGGCATCCTGGACGAGACTGCCTGGCAGGCGGCGGCCAAAATCGGGCAATTATATTTGGAAAACACCGACACCCCCGTCTTCGATACGGTGGTTTTGCTGGCCCGTGACAAAAAGTGGCTCTACCTGGGGTTCCAATGCGCCAATTCCAACATGGCGCATGTCATTCAAACCGTGTTTAAACACGACGACATTTATCCCAATTTTTACGCCAACGAGTCGGTGGAAGTGTATCTGCAACCCGAAAAGTCGCGAGACCGCTATTACTGGTTCGTGCTTATGGCCGACAATGTGGCGATGGAACAGCGGATCCAAACTACTCCCGTGCGCCAGCAGGATGTCGGCTGGAATACTTTCTGGCGCAGCGCCGCCAGGCGACTGCCGGACGGCTGGACGGCCGAGGTTGCCATACCGCTGATGTCCTTGGAATGCAACGACCTGGGCAACGCGCAAATCAATCTTGCCCGCAATCTCCGGGCCATTGACCTGGACCCCATGGGGGCGAAACAAAACGAGCGGACGGTTTTTTCCACGCTCAAGGCCGGCACGCCCGACCGGGGCCAAGCGCACGATTTAAATAATTTTTGCGCAGTCTCCAGTTTGGGCGGGTTCAAGCTGGAAGCCCCGTTCGCGCCGCAAATCGCGGCGGCCGAAATTGCAGGATGGCGGCGGCAAGCCGGGCAATTCTTCTATGACGTGAAGCTGACTTTGCAGAGGTTTACGGGAGTCGCCGGCCAGGCGAAAGTCCGGGTGCTGGAGGACTTCGGCGCGGGCGGCGTCGAAAAAGCGTCCGCAATCGTTGACCTGGACGGAAAAACTGGGAAGTGCGCAGGGGCCGAACGATATCAACGCGACCTGATTCTGAGCGTTGCGGCCGAAGATTTACGCGAACGCCAGGTCAGCGTGGCGCTGACGGACCCGACGGACGGGAACCTGCTGGCGGTGATGGCGGTTGAAAACATGGCCGCTTTAAGCGTAATCAAGCAGGCTTTTGTCGGACGCAGTTATTACACAATCGAAGAAAACGCGGAGATTCGGTTGGAACTAGGCCTGCCGCCGGCCATGCTCCCGGAGGCCGTCCTGGCTTTCGAGGTCAACGGGGCAAACATCCCGGAAATCAAAGGGCTGCAACCGGTCATGACGCCCTGCATTCCGTTAAGCGCGCTCCAGCTTGGCGATAACACCGTGATCGTACGCCTGATCGCGGCGGGGCAAGAACTGGCGGCAAAGACCCTGACCGTCAAGCGCCTGAATCCGCGTCCCGGCTTTGAGGTGAAATGCGACTTTATCAAGGGGGTGATCCTGAAGGATGGCCGGCCGATCTTTCCCGTGGGAATCTATAATAACGTCAAAATTTATGACGAAAACCTGTTCAAGTTTCTCAAGGATGCCGGGTTTACCACGCTCGTCAATGAGCATATTACCAAAGACCCCGACGCGGCTACGCTGGCGAATGCCCAGGCCGAACGGTTCGCGCAAATGGCGGAAAAATCCGGCCTGGACGTGATTGAATGGATTGTTGCAGCGACGCCTTGGGAGGGATACAAGCCGGGCGACTCGCGTCCGCCGATTGCCCACCCGCTGGCCGAGCGGCTGGATTATCAGCGGGAAGGTTACGCGAAACTGGCGCCGATGCTGGAGGCGAACGCCAAAATCCTGCGGGAACGCCGCAACATGCTTTGTTATTATAACGTGGACGAGCCCAACCTGGGCGACCGGGACGCGAACATCGCGGTCGCCGAATGGTATTGGCATACGGTCAAGGCCCTTGATCCTTACCGGCCCATGTTTTTGCTGTATTCGATGAGTATCCCGCACGGCGGCAATTGGACGCGCTGGGGGGAAATCCTGGGATTCGACATCTATCCGCGCCCGTTCACGGGGCGCATTTACAGCGAACCGGGTTTATATACGGCCTATTACGCCCATATCCTGCGGGAGCGCTGCCGCCAGGATAACAAAATCATGTTTTTCGTGCCGTTGGCGAACAAGCTGGATATCTACCGGACGCCGATTGGCATGAGCAAGGCCCACATGCTCTGCCAGGCTTATACCGCGGTGATCTACGGCGCCCGGGGACTGTTTTATTTCGCTTTGGACTGCGTGGTCGGCGAAGATGCCTGGGACGCGCTACGCACGATTAACGCCCAAATCACTGAAATGTCGCCCGCACTGCTGAACGGCGAAGTCGCGCAGCAAATCCGTTATGTCCCGGACAATTTTAATCCGGCCGAACAAAAGTTTCCCATGGTCAATGCCGCCCTGTTTCAATACCCCGATGGCGATTATTTGCTGCTGGCCGCCAATATCGTTTCCCATGCCGTGGAGACGAAGTTCGAGATCGGCGGATTGCAGGCAGTGGCGCGGATGTTTGCGGCAGAGGGGCAGAGGGGCAAAGGGGCAGAGGGGCAGAGGGACATGGACTTGGACGGGGAGAAAGTTAAGGACAAAATCGAGGGGTACGGCGTGCGGGCGTACCGGTTGAAACTCCAGCCGCGCCCGGCTGCCAGGATGACGGG
>JAXGSX010000110.1:0-11272 GCA_040775225.1 Kiritimatiellia bacterium
AATGATGGGCATAAACCAGTGTCAGTATTTATTGCCTTCCGGCGATTGCGCCAGGCGGCGGCGGAGGCGGGCCGCGCCGGCGGCGTCCCCGCGCCGGTCATGCAGCAGCGCCAGGTGTTCCATGGCCGCGCGGTTTTGGGGCTCGATGTAAAGCGCCCGCGCCAGCGCCTGTTCGGCTTCCGGCAGACGGCCTTCGGCCGAAAAGATGAGTCCTTCCAGCAAGTGCGCTGCCGCGCACAGCGGCTGCGCCGCCCGCGCCGCCGCGCAGATTTTCGCCGCCGCGTCCAATTGGCCGGCATCGGCCAGGCGCCGGGCTTCGGCCAGGTCCGGCGGCGCGGCGCCATGCGCCGGCGCCGGCAGGGCGGACAGCGCCGGCGGGGCGGGCGGCGGCGGCGCAGCCGGCATGCGCGTAAAAGCTGCGGGCGGCGACGGCGCGGGCATGGCGGCGCGGCGGCGCTGGTAAGCGAACGCTCCGCGGTACGGCGCCGGCTCGAAATATTGATCAAACAACGGCAGCATTTCCGCGTGTCCCACAAAGAGAAGACCATCCGGCGCCAGGCGGCGCCGCAAATGCTCCAGCACCCGGCGGCGGGCGGCGGCATGCTGGTAAATCAGGAGATTGCGGCAGAATACCGCCTGGTAAGGTCCGGCGGCATCCGCGCAGACATCCAGGTCCAGGATATTCGCCCGGCGGAATTGCACGCAGCTTTTGATCCGCGCGGGCACCGCCCAGCGGCCGGGACCGGCGGGGGTGAACAATGAACGGCGGGCGGCGTCGGTTTCCCGCAAGGCGCGGTCGGAATAAACGCCGGCCCGGGCGGTTTCCAGCAGCCGGCCGCTTGCATCCAAGGCGTCCACCCGGATATCCGCGGCCGGCACACCAGCCGCCAGCAGCGTCATCACGATCGAATACGGCTCCTCGCCGCTGGAACAGGGCGCGCTTAAAATACGAATGGGCGGCGCGCCCGCCCGGCGCGGCAGCCAGCCGGCGCGGGCGCGCTGCGCAAGAAAATCGAACGGGGCCGTATCCCGGAAAAACCAGGTTTCCGGCACCACCAACGCCTCGGCCAGGGCCTGCAAATCCGGCGCCGCCCCGGCCGGCCGGCTGCCCAAGGCCGCCGGCAATGCTTCCGGGCCGAGACTGCGGAAATCCCAGCCGAAGGTTTCCGCCAGCAATTTCTCCATCAGGTGGATCATCCCGCAAACAATTCCGGCAGGTGTTCAGGTGCGAGCAGCTTTTCCGTTTTGACCAGCTGCACCATGCCCCGATCACGGCAGATCAAACCGTCCAGGAAAGGCGCGGCTGCCACGCCGGCCGGTTGCGCTGCTTCCGGCGTCAGTTGCGACGCCTCCACGCGTTCCGCCAGCAAGCCGACGATTCGGGATTCCGCCGGCGGCGGGCAGTCCAGCAGGATGATGCGGGTGCTTAACCGGATGGCGCCGGCGGCGGTGCCGATCAACCCGGCAAAATCAATCACCGGCGCCGGCCGGCCGTGGTAATTCAGCAAACCGGCAATCCAGGGCGGCGCGCCGGGACATGGACGCAGTTCGGCGCAAGGCACAACGGCGCGCGCTTTGCCTGCTTCAAGGGCATAAAGGCTGCCGGCGGCTTGAAAGACCAGGCAAAGCATGTCACACCTTGAATTGCGCCACTTCCGTCTGCAGATTACGGGCGGCCTCGCGCAATTGGGCGGTGGCGGAATTGAACTGGCGCAATGATTCCGATATCCGGCCGGCGCCGACGCTGAGTTGGCTCAACGCCTGGCTGATCTGGCGCGTGCCCTGCGACTGGGTCTGCATGCCGTCGTGCACCGTATCGAATTGCGGCGCCAGCTCCTTGATCCGGACGATAATGCCGCCCAACAGCCGGCCGATGTGTTCCACCCGCTGCGCGCCCTGGCCGACTTCGCCGGTGAATTTGTCCATTTCCATGACGCCGGCGGAAACCGCCGACTGCATGTCGCGCACCATTTGCTCGATATCCAGGGCCGCCACCGCGGTTTGATCGGCCAGGCGGTGGATTTCACGGGCCACCACGGCGAAACCCAACCCGTAATCGCCCGCCTTTTCGGCCTCGATCGAAGCGTTGAGCGAAAGCAGGTTGGTCTGGTCGGCGACCTTGGTAATGGCGGTGACCACGCCGCCGATGTTGTTGGTCTTTTCGTTGATGGCGGCCAGCCGGGCGGAGATTTCCGCCGAGGCCGACACCAGCCGGCGCATGGAGGCATCCATGTCCGTCAAGCCGGCGCGGCCGGTGTCGGCCGTTTTTTCGGCGCCATCGGCTACATCGCGGACTTTCTGCATGGTTTGCGCCAATTCCTGCGCCGCGGCGGAAATTTCCTTGACGGCGCCCACCACCTGGGCGCTGGACGACTCAAACTCCGCGATCACTGTTTCCTGCTGGCGCGTGGTGGCGGCCATCTCCGTGGCGGTCGAAACCACCTGTACGCACGAACGGTGCACCTGGCCGACCAGCGCGAAAAGGGCGTCCGTCATGCGGCCGACCGCGTCCAACAGGATGCCGGTTTCATCGCGGCGCGGTTTACCCCGGGCGCGGAATCCGGCCAGCGCCTGCCGGGCTTCGGTAAGATTGCCCTGGGCGATTAATTCCACCACGCGCACCATGCCGATAATCGGCCGGGTGATCGCCCCCGAAAGCATCAGCAGCAGCACCGCGGCCAGCAACAGGCCGGCGCCGCCGATTGCCAGGTTGACGGCGCGCATCCGATGCGTGGCGCGCATGACCTCGTCCGCCAGGGCCCGCACGACCGCCACCCAGCCGAAAGTCGCATCCGTGCGGAAAACCGCCACCACATCGCGGCCCTGGTACGCATAGCGCAGCCGGCCGTTGTCCTGGTCCATGATGGTCTGGCCGAAAGCGTACTCCGCCAGGTTGGTTTGCAGCACCAGGGCGGGATCGGGATGGGAAAAGATCATGCCGGAACGATCGGCGAGGTAAGCATAACCGGATTCCCCGATGGTCACGGGCGCCACGAATTTGCGGGTGAGCAACTTCAAATCCAGCGCGCCCAGCAGCACGCCCGCCGGCGCGCCATCCGCCAATACCGGCGCGGCCACCACCAGCACCGGGTTGCCGGAAACCCGGCTCTTGATCACATCCGAAACAACTACCCGGCCCTCCATGGCCGATTTGAAATAATCCCGGTCGGCAATATTGACCGACGCGGTGTCAGCCGGGTCGCCGGCTACCGCTTCGCCGCGCATATCCGCCAGCATGGCCAACTCGTAAAAGGGGGCATCGCGCCGCAAAGCGGCCAGGGTTTCCTGCGCCTGCGCGAAGGCGTTCCCAGTCCCATTGGTGGCCGGAGCGCGCGCCGCCGCGGACACCGCGGCCGCCAAAGACGGATCCCGGCTCCAGTGGGTAATTTCACGCCGGCGCTCGACCATCCACGACTCCACGCTCTTGATGGTGAAATCGGCAATCTGGGTCATGTGGTCCCAGGCGGCAGTCTCCATCGCCTCGCGCGAAATGCGGTTGGTCAAGGCGGTCGAAGCCCCCAGGGCCAGGGCGAAAAGCAAAAGGGTCGGCAAAACAATCTGCAAGCGTAAGCTTTGTCCGTGTTTTTTCATACCATCACCCCAGCTGAAGCGCCGGCAGGCTGGCGGCGGCGATCGCCTGGCCCACGCGGCGGCTGGCCTCATCCGGCACGGCCAGGTTGACGGATCCGGCCAAATCCGGGAATTCCGCCCCCAGCGCACGCAGCGCCTGTTCCCGGACGATTTCACCGCCGGCGCCGGAAGTGACGCGCCCGAGCATCAATACCTGCCGCAAATCATAAAATTCCGCGTAATGCGCCAGGGTATAACCGAGCCATACGCCGATGGTTTCGTAAATCCGGCGGGCGCGCGGATCGCCCGCCTGCATTAACGCCTGGACATCCTGCAGGCGTTCCGGCAGCGTCCGGCGCCGGTCCAGTTCAATGCCCGCCGGCGCAGCCAGGCGGTCTACGGCCACCTGGGAGAAATACTGCGCGCCGACGCCGCGGTCGCCCGACCATTCATCCGCCGGCGCTGCCGGATTATAATCCACCGGCGCGAACGCCAGCTCGTCCAGCCAGCCGGGCAGATTGCCGGCGCCATCCACGTATCCGGCCGCCAGGCTGGACCCCATGGCAATGCCCAGGATGCGATTCACGCCCAGGGACATTGATCCGGCCAGCGCCGTCACTTCGCCGTCATTGATGACATCAAAAGGGAGATTGCCCCAGGCCTGCCGCAGTTCGCCGAACAAGCCCCGCACCCGGCTTTCAAACAAATCCCGCGGCACTCCCCGGAACAACGAGGCAATCCGCACGCTGTTGTTGACGTAAATTCCGGCCGCGGAACCGCCAATGGCGTCCACGCGCGGCAAATGCGCGGCCGCCTTGCGCAAGGCGGCCATGATTTCATCAAAATGATATTGCGGATCGGCATGCCCCTTGGGGTCCCAGATTACTTCCTCGCTGAAGACCGGCTTGCCGTCCATCACCGCCGCAACTTTGCGGTCGCTGGCGCCCAGGTCAAACCCGATGCGGCAGCCATCCAGGTGCCGGCCCAAAGGCCGGCTTTGCATGGCATCGTCCGGCAATCGTTCAAATTCGCAAGTTTCCACGGCAAATGGCCGGTCATAGACATCCGCCATCAAACGGGCGTCGAATTGCCGGGGGCCGTCCGGAGCGTAGGCGCGCTGCAGGGCCGCGCCCAGCGCGGAAGGCCCGGCGATCACCACCCGCCAGCCGCCCCGCTGCCAGAGCAGGAATTTCAGGATTCGCTCCGCATACGCCAGGTTGGCGGCCGCCCGGGGATGGCCATCCGGCAGGACGCGCGTGCGGAAACTGGAACGCACGCCGCCGGCAGCTTCCACGGCAATAGCCAGCGGAACCCCGCCCCCGGCTGCCTCCACCGCCCGCCGCATGCGCCGGTGCGCCAGGCAGGGCGGCCGGAAATTTTCATCCAATGGCGGCGTCACCGCCGGCTGATCCAAAAGCCATTGCATTGACTGATCCATGATACCGACACTCCCAATCGTTTTACAGGCCGTATGACCCGCGCCGGCCGGGCCGGCCATGCTTAGGAACATGCTCCCTGAAACCAGGTTAAAAGTCAATCCTGAATATCGCTTGCCAGCCGCCGTTTAAATCATTAGAGTGTTCCGGGTTGCCAGTGGTTGTTTAAGGTTCAGCGGTTGTTTGGGGTTGGAGTTGGTTCGATCATAAAACCTTGTACGGGAGGCTTTGCCATGCAGGCGGATTGTGTTTTCTGTAAAATTGTCCAGGGATCATTGCCCTCCACGCGCATTTACGAAGACCGACTCAGCCTGGCCTTCATGGATATCGCCCCGATCATCAAGGGGCACGCCCTGGTAATTCCCAGGGAACATTACGATCCCCTCACCGCGGTGCCGGAACCTTTGCTGCAACACCTGATTATTGTGGCGCGCCGGGTGGCCGCGGCCCAGACGGCCGCACTGCAGGCTGACGGCGTGAACATCATGCAGGCCAATGGCGCGGCAGCCGGGCAGGTGGTGCCGCATGTGCATTTTCATGTTATCCCGCGTTTCGTTAATGACGGGCATCACTGGAACTGGAACCCGGCGCCATACGCCAATGCGTTGGAAATGCAGACCCTGGCGGAAAAACTGCGAAAAGGCTTGAATTGATTGACTTTATGGTTAAAATAATGCGCCATGAAAAAGAACAATGCGGTTGAAGCTCTTAACCAGATTTTACAGGAAGATCCGCGTTATACGGCGGAGGCGTATCATTTTCTGCGGGAGGCGCTGGATTTCACCACCAAGATGCTGAATAAACCCAAGTCGGGGGGATCCCGGCATGTATCCGGCCAAGAGTTGCTGGAAGGCATCCGCCGTTATGCGCTGCAGGAATACGGCGTCATGTCCAAAACCGTGTTAAACACCTGGGGCATATTTCGTTGCGAAGATTTCTGGTATTTAACCTCCAATTTGATCAAGAAAGGCATCCTGGGATGCACGCCGGAAGATTCCATCCGCGATTTCGAGCATGGTTACGATTTTCACGAGGCCTTCCGCATCCCATTCGAACCGGCCAGGAACGCGCGCCGACCATGCAAGGGTTAGCCCCAAGCCAGGAACAATATTCCGCCCCGGCGGTTAAGACGGCAGCTTGGCGCAAGTCTGCCGCCGTTTTCCGTTGGGCGCTTAACTGGAGTTTAATCATGTTGTGCTCATCCTGCCTGGAATTGTCAGCCGCACCGGCGGCCGGCGCCCCCGGGGCGGGCGCCTTCCCGGACAATCTGCGGACCGGCCTGTCCGCATTTACGCTGGACAACGGCATGCAGGTGATTCTGAGGTCGGAACGCACGGCGCCCGTGGTTTCCATCCAATTCTGGGTCGGCACCGGCTCGGCTGACGAGCAGGAACAACTGGGCGCAGGTCTTTCCCATTTCATTGAACACATGATTTTCAAGGGCACTCCCACCCGCGGGCCGGCGGAGATATCCCGCGCCATCAGCGACATCGGCGGGTTAATCAACGCCTACACCTCCCTGGATCGCACCGTGTTTTTCGTGGATTTGCCTTCCGCCAACTGGCAGCAATGCTTCGCCATCCTGGCCGACGCCCTGCGCCATGCCGCCTTCCCGGAGGACGAATGGCGCCGTGAAAAGGAAGTGATTCTACGGGAAATGGCCATGTGCCGCGATAACCCCGACAATGAAGTCTCGCGCCTCCTGCTGGAAACCGCTTACCGCGTGCACCCTTACCGCGTGCCGGTCATCGGTTACGAGGATGTGTTCCGGCGCCTGACCAGGGAGGATTTGCTGGACTTCTTCCATCGCCATTATACCCCGGACAACATGATCCTGGCGATTGCCGGCGACATTGACGCCGCGGCCGCCGGGGATTTCGTCAGGACGGCTTTCAAGGATTTCGCCCGGCGGGCGCGCGCGCCGCTGGCGCTGCCGGCGGAGCCGGCTCAACTCAGCCCGCGCAACGAGCGGCGCGTCGGGCCGCACCAGGTGGGCCGCATGGAACAGGCATGGCATACCGTCTCATTGGAACACCCCGATGCCCCGGCGTTGGACATGCTGGCGATCGTCACCGGCGGCGGGCGGAGCGCCCGGCTGGTCAGCCGGGTGGTGGAGCGCGAAAAACTGGCGCACAGCATTGAAACCTGGTCGTTTACTCCCGCCGACCCGGGTCTGTTCGGCATCAGCGCCGTTTTCGATCCCGCGCAGGAGACCGCCTTGTGCGCGGCCATTGAGGATGAAATCCGCGCCTGGCGCCAGGGCCCCTTCAGCCGCGAGGAAACGGAGAAAGCCCGGCGCATCGCCCTTAACCGGGTCATGCAGGAATGGCAGACGGCCCACGGCCAGGCGCGCAACCTGGCTTCCGGCGCGTTTTACGCCGGCGATCCGCTTTTCGCGCAACATTACCTGCAGCGCTTGCAGCAGGTTGCGCCGGCTGATTTAACCCGGGCGGCCAAGACTTATGTGACTCCCGCCGGACGGACCTCGGCCGTCCTGCTCCCGCAGGCCGCGGAAACCGCGCCGGCTGAAATTCCGCCGGCAACGGTGATGCCGGCCGCGCAAAAATTAACGCTGACCGCCGGCCTGCCGCTGCTGGCCATGGAAAACCGGCGCCTGCCGCTGGTCAATATCTGCATCGTCCTGAACGGCGGGCTGCGGTATGAAACGGCGGAAAACAACGGCATCACCTGCATGATGGCCGAACTGCTGACGCGCGGGTCGGTCGGGCGGTCCGCCGCCAGGATTGCCGAGCTGGTGGACAGCCGCGGCGGCGTCTTCACCGCTTTTTCCGGGCAGAACAGTTTCGGCTTGCAGGCGCAATGCCTGGCCGATGACGCGGAACTTTTCATGGAACTGTTGGCGGAAGGATTGCTCCACCCGGTATTCGAGGAAACGGAAGTTGAAAAGCGCCGCCAGGTTCAATTGGCGCTGATTGCGCAGCAGCTTGAATCGCCTTTGTTCCTGGCCCAGGAATCGCTCCGGCAGATGCTTTTCCCGGCGCATCCCTACCGTTTCGCGCCCGAAGGCCGGCCGGAAACCGTCACCCGCATCACGGCGCAGGACCTGCGCGCGCACCATGCCCGCCTGACGGTGTCCGGCAACGCGGTGCTGGCGATATTCGGCGACATCGCGCCGGAACGCGCGGTGGCGCTGGCGGAAAAACACCTGCGCGCCATGACGCGCGGGCCCGGCCCGGCCGTGGAACGGGAGCCGCCGGCGCCGGCAATCAAGCTGCCGGCAGAACGCGTGCAACTGGCGCCCAAGGAACAAACCATCCTCGTGCAGGGATTTCCCGGCGTGACACTGCAGGATCCGCGGGTGGACGCTTTGAATCTGCTGCAGACAATCTTGAGCGGCCTGTCCTCCGACCTGCTGATCAATATCCGCGACAAGGAAGGGCTGGCGTATTTCGCCGGCGCGATCCATCGCCCGGGCATCGAGCCGGGACTGTTCGCGGTGTACGCCGGCATCCATCACCAGGCGCTGGAGCGGGTAAAGCAGTTAATGGCGGAAGAACTGGCGCGGCTGGCCGGCGGCGGCGCCCGGCCCGAGGAATTGGACCGGGCGCGCGAGCAGATGTTGTCGCGCCACCTGCACAACCTGCAACTCAACGCCGAATTGGCGCAGGAGTGCGCCTTGAACGAACTTTACGGGCTGGGCTACGATCACAGCTTTCGCCTGGAGCAGCGTTTGCGCCAAATCACCCCGGCGGACGTGGCGGCAGCCGCCGCGGCGATTTTTAACACGCAGCGCATGGCCACCGCCGTGGTGGCGCCGGCCGATCAGAACAGGACGCCGGCCGCGGACACAGAACAGACAGGGAGGGATTGATCATGACCGATAAAAATCAGCCGGACCAGAACAAACTCCTGTTTACCAGCATGGTTTCCATGCTGACCATGACGGCCATGCACCAGCTGGGCAAGATCATCAACCCGGCCACCGGCAAGGCTGAAACCAGCCTCGAAGCCGCGCAAGCCACCATAGACATGCTGGACATGCTGAGCGCCAAAACCCGCGGCAATCTTGACGAGGAAGAGCGCAAGATGCTGCTGGATACCCTGACCATGCTCAAGTTGAATTACGTCGAAACCAGCAAGTCGGCGGATGCAAAAAAAGCGCGGCAGCCCGACGGTGAAAAACAGCCCGCCGCCGCTAAACAACCGGCAGAAGCCGGGGCCCCAAAACCCGGCGCCGGCAGCGCGCCCGCCGGCAAAGATCAGCCGCCGCCGGAAACCAAGCCGCCGCAGTCCGAGGCCAAGTTCCACAAGAGTTACGGGTAAAAGCGGCGGGATGACCAGCGTCCGGCGCGGGCCGCGCTGGCGGCTTCTGATCCGATGGTAGGGCGGCCAGTCCCTTGGCCGCTTCTGATCCGATGGTAGGGCGGCCAGTCCCTTTGCCGCCTCTGATCCGGAGCGGCGCGCAAGGGACTGCGCGCCCTACCTTGTCATACGGTGCGGCGCAGGTGACGGCGCGAGCTTTTGTCAACCTGCATGCACACACTTTAATCGTCGGAACCAGTCCAAACATAAGACCATTCTTCTGGTTTGGCGACCAATCCCGCCCGCACAGGATTCATGCGGATGTAAGATGATTTTTCCACCAGCGATTCATCATGGCGCAAGCGATGTTCAAAATAATCTCTTTGCCATGAAATTTTACATGTTCGGGCGGTGTAATGCTTCCAATCAGAGATTGTTTTGATAAGTCCAGGATTTTCTGCAAAACTTGTTATCGCATGCATATGATCCGGCATAAACAATACCAGATGCGGACACCAATGCCCGATATCCTGATAATATCGTACAGATTGCATCAGCAGATCAAAAACGGCAGTGTGACACAACTGATTTAATCCGTGCGGAGTGGAGCAAACTGTAATAAAATACGTTCCGCCAGACTGCGCCCAAGGCGGAATATCATGCGGTAGTTTTTTACGCTGTACCATGGCTATCCATCCAATGGCACATCTCTGATCCGATGGTAGGGCGGCCAGTCCCTTTGCCGCCTCTGATCCGGAGCGGCGCGCAAGGGACTGCGCGCCCTACCTTTTCATCCGGAGTGGCGCGCAAGGCGCGGGCCGCGCTGGCGGCACTGCGCCCTGCCTCCGGAATCCGTGCATCTGATGGTAGGGCGAGACCTCCGGGCGAGCCGCCCGCCGGCCCGCGGCTCCGTCGGAGACGTCGCCCTACCCCAGGAGACGTCGCCCATCCGGAGACGTCGCCTTTCCATCCGGCACGCGCGCCCTGCTTGGAATATTAATCCGCCGCGACGGCATGGATATCCGCCGCGTAACCTCCCGCCTCGATGAAGGTTGCCTGCATCGTGCGGTTGATCATCTGGTTGTCTTCCGAGCTGAATTCACCCTGGAGGGTGCCGGCGATGGTGATTGCGTAGCCCGCCGAAGTGCCGCTGGCGGAAAACTGGGCGAACACCTGGGCGTCTTCCGGGATGGCGGCGCTGGGATCAGTCGGATCGTAATTGCCGCCGGTGGTGTTCATGTCGCCGATATTGCCCTCGTAAAGCGCGCCATTGCTGTCCACCAGGCGCAGGGTATTGCCCGTGTGATAGACCACGAAGGAATAAATCGCCTGGCCGTGGTTGCCCTGGCCGGCGTCATCCTGGGTGACGAGGTACATGTAATTGGCCTTGATCGGCGTGCCCGCGGCAATCGGCGCGGGAAACTTCAGCGTCCAGACCCGGCTGGGATAGTTGATCGTCCCGATGCTGCCGTCGGCCGGATCAACATTAAGCGTATATGTTCCCATGCCGGTGTTAGCCGAGGAATCGGTGAACCGGTAGGAACCGACCAGGATCGTCAGGGTGCCTGGAATCGGCACGCCATGAACCGTGCCGGAAAATTCCGTGGTCATGCCGTCGCCGGTCCCGATAACTTCATCGCGGGAGCTGTTGGTGACGGAGATAGTGCCGATATTGTTGGTGCGGCCGAATTCACGCACCAGCACCCTGCCGTCGGGCGCGCGGTAATTGCCGCTGAAATTCGCCCAGTCATACCCGGTACTCACCCAGGTATCCACCCCGCCGCCGCTGGTCCACTCGCAGCCGGTCAGACCCAGCATGATCAATCCCATCCCCGCCAATCCCGCGAACACGAACTTGCTCTTCATTGGTTTCCTCATTATTTTTCCGGCATCTTTGCCTTGCTAAATGCTAAAACTGGATAGCATATTTCAAAACTCACGTTTTGCAAATATTCAGCAGTCAGGAGAGTTACTTTCAAAAGTCTCGGACGACGTGGAAGTCG
>JAXGSX010000111.1:0-11269 GCA_040775225.1 Kiritimatiellia bacterium
ACCTGATCGGCCGGGAGGCGCCCGCCATGGCGGCGGCCTGGAGCCATGCGGCTGATTGCCGTATCTGCGGCACGCTGGACGCCGCCTGCGCCGCGGCTTGGGCCGACGCGGCCCCCGGGGAAACTATTTTGCTTTCGCCGGGATGCGCCAGTTTCGATCAATTCCGCAATTTCGAGGAGCGCGGCAACCGGTTCCGGGAATGGGCCGCCGCCCGGCGGGCGCCGTCTGCCAAAGGAAGACATCCTTGACGTTCACGGGCGCGCCAGGCATGCATGGACTTTTTCGGCCAGCACCCGCTGAGTGAACGGTTTTTGTATGAAATTCTCCGCGTCGCCGTTGACCCCCTGTTCGGCCAGGAAGTTGGCGCTGTGGCCCGAAATGAACATGTATTTCAGGCGCGGCCGCTGTTTTAATAATTGACGCACCAGTTCCGGCCCGCTCAATTCGGGCATCATCACGTCGGCGATTACCAGGTCAATCCGGTCGCGGTGTTCTTTGAATAAATTCAAGGCGGCGCGCGCGGAATTGGCCGCCAGAACCCGGCAGCCGGAATGTTCCAATATCCGTTGGGTGGTGCACAGCACGGGTTCTTCGTCATCCACCAGCAGAATTGTGCCGTGCGGGGAAGATGCCGGCGCGGCGGCGGCGCCGGCATTACTTGCAGGCGCGGCCTTGGCCGGCGCGCAGCGGGGCAGATAAATCTGGAACAGAGAACCGCGGCCGGGGTTGCTGACGACGGTGATATGTCCGCCGTTTTGGGCGACCATGCCGTAAACGGCGGGCAGGCCCAGCCCCGCTCCCTGGCCGCGGGCTTTGGTCGTGAAAAACGGCTCAAAAATGCGGTCGCGGACTTCCGGCGTCATCCCGCAGCCATCGTCGCGCACGGAAAGCAGCGCGTACTGGCCGGGGGTGATGCCGCCATGTAAGGCGGTTTCCGCCGGGGCAATGTCCAGTTTTTCCGTTTCAATCACCACCCTGCCGGATTGCTCGATGGCGTCGCGGGCGTTGGCGCAGAGGTTGGCCATTATCTGCTCCAGTTGTCCGGGGTCCATCCGGACGGCGAGGGCTTGCCCGCCTGGTTTCCATATCAGCTGGATGTTGTCGCCGAGCAGGCGGCGGAGCATGCCGGTCATGTTTTCCAGCGCTTCGTTCAGCACCAGGGTTTGCGGGGCGACCGATTGGTTGCGCGCGAAGGTTTGGAGCTGGCCCGTCAGCCTGGTGGCGCGCCGGGTGGTCTTCTTGATTTCTTCCAGGTCGGCGTGCAGCGTCTGATCGGCGGGCACCTGCTCCAGGGCCAGGTCCGTGTAGCCCAGGATGCCTTGGAGCATGTTGTTGAAGTCGTGCGCGACAGTGCCCGCGAAACGCCCGATGGATTCAAGTTTTTGAACGTGCAGCAATCGTTCCTGAAATTTGGCGTTTTCGGATTCCGTGCGTTTCAATTCCGTGATATCGGCGCTGGCGCCCCAGGCTCCGGCAAGCTTGTTCTGCTCGTCAAAAAGCGGAATGCTGTTGGAACTGAGCCAGATGATTTCGCCCGACTTGGCGGTAAAGGGATGGGTCAGATTGCGCCAGGGCCGGCCGTGGGCCAGATTGTCCAGCAGCCGGGACTGGAAAGCCGCGCGCCCTTCATCCGGGTGCATTTCATAAAAATGGGTTTTCCCTACCAGTTCTTCCGCGCGGTATTGCCAGACATCCATGACTTCCGCGCCGAGGTTGGTGTATAATCCCTGGAGGTCAATCGTCCAGGTCACAATCCGGTTCTGTTTTTCCAGCAGGCTGTACCGGTGCAGGGCCAGCGCCAGTTCCTGCGCCGCGCGCCGGCGTTCGGTGATATCGCGCGCGGAAAAGAACAGGCGGTCCTCGGCGCCGATTTTCACCCGGCGCATGTTGATTTCCACCCAGAACAAATAGCCATTGCGCCGCCGCGCCTGCCACTCGAAAACCTGGGGGCCCTCTTCGGCGGCCTTGCGCATCCAGGCGCGGGCGTCGTTAATGGTATAAGGCGGCTTGCCGGAACAGAGGGCGCCAAGTCCCGCCGCGATCACATCCCTGGGCGAGTCATACCCGTACATTTCACACATGCTGTGGTTGACGTTGATGATGGCGCCCGTGGCGGGGTTTAGTTCCAGCACGGCATCCTTGATCAAGTCGCAGACAATGGCGAAGTAGCCCCGGGATGCCAGCAGCGCGGCGGCCTTGCGGCGCGCGTAACGCGCCAGGATCAGGTTGCTGAGCGCCAGCGCCAGGACCCCGGCGCCGGCGGCGGCGAGCCATGGCCACCAATGCCGGATAAAAGCCGCCAGCAGAAAAGGCGCGCCCCGCCATTTCCTTTCAATGGCTTGGTATTCCTCGCTTGAGATTTTTTTAAAACCGTTTTCTACGGCCTGCGCCAATCCCGGCCGGCGTTGGGCCACAGCCCGGTGCATGTTGACCGTGCACAGCGTGAATGCGCGATGAAACTCCTGGGCCATGCCGTGTTTGCAAAGGAAATACACCATGGGCAATTCGCTCATGGCGACCACCATGATCTCCCGACGCTTGGCCGCCAGGATCACCGCTTCATAACTTGGGTATTCTTTCAGGGTCGGCACGCCCCGGGCGGCCAGTTGGCGCGCCGCCGGATCGCCGATTTTAACGCCGATGGTAAATCCTTTCAACGAGGGGACGTCCGCGATGCCGCCCAGCGATTTGTGGGTGTAAACCGGCAGGTTAACCAGGGTATGCGGGCGGAAGAAGTGCAGGTTTGCATATGCGTCGGTATGCGCCACAGCTTCAATAATATCCGCCCGGCCTTCCCGGAGGCTGCGCCGGGCATCTTCCGGAGACATAGCCTTCATTTCAACTTTGATGCCGGTTTTTTTTGACCAGAGCGCCCATTGTTCAGGCAGAATCCCCCGGAACGTGCCTTCGGCATCCTGAAACACCAGCGGCGGATGGGCGGCGTCGGTAAAGACGACGGAAGCGTCGGTCGGTGGTTTGGCCTGACACCATGCCGCCTCGGCGGACAGGATGGCCAATACCGGTAGCAGTGACGGCCAGAATCGTCTGTTGCATACCGCCGGTTGGGAGATTAGGCTTTGCACTTGAATCCTTACATGGAATTCGCGGCGGGTTTATGAGATTTGCGGCATGGCGGCCTGTTGCGAACGGCCGGCCGGACCTCCGGCATCGCCTGCTGTCCGTAAGCTGCTACGGATCAGACAGTTCGGCTTAACAACAGTATCCAATAACAATAAAAATAACAAGTTGATTGTGAAAACGCCAGAAAAATAAGCATGTCCCGTAAAAATAGAATTGTTTTTCCTTCAGGCAGAGCTTATGCTGCCGGGGCAGGAGGGGGCACAACATGCAACATGCTTGGGTTCGCGCAGTGATTGGCGGCGTAGCGGGCGCTTTGCTGGGCTGGGTATTGTATCGGTTCGTCGGTTGCCGCGGCGGCGGCTGCCCTTTGACCGGCAATCCGTACCTGGCGCCTCTGATCTGGGGCGCGCTGGGGTTCCTGGTCGGGTGGGGCGCCGGGCGGTGAGCGCTTCCATTACCGCCCCTGATGCAGGAGGGCGAAAAACCGGTCTTCGTATTCGCCAAAAAGCCCGTGGCGGCGGAGGTAATTGCCCAGGGGCTTGATTTGCGATGCGTCGCGGCTGGCAACCAGGAAGAGCTGCTCAATTTCCTGCCGGACGGCTTGCGGCACGCCGTTGGAGTCGTCCAGCAGATGCCGTTGACGCAGTTCCTGGAAATTCAAAGGCGCCGACCGGCGGATGACATCCACCATGAATTTGATCAGGCAGACATCCCATGGCTGGTCAACTCCGTAAATAAGGCCGGCCATTTTGTCGTCTTTCTCGGCAATGCGTTTTTTGATCTGCTCAATGACCTCGGGCGGCGAGGCGGAAACAATATGTTCGTTCAGCTCGGTTTTCTGGACTTTGAAGCCATACTGCAGGATGCGCATGTCGCGGGCATGCTGGCGCAGCCATTCAACGTATTGTTTGGCTTGTTCGCCGAAGCCTTCGGCAATCTCGGACTCGTAATAAGCCGGCGTAATGATTTGCGGGCGATGCGATTGAATGGTGCCTTCCCGCACCCGGACCTGGTTGACGGTATCCATCAATTCGCTGACCATATGGTAGTGCAGGTTGGTTGCGCCGAACGTTTCGAGGGGGCTGTTCGGCATGACCACAATCTCGGTGTTGTTGACCGCGTACCAGAAGTCGTGAGGTTTGATATTCATATTTTGACCGGAAATGGCTTTACGCCCTTTTGTAACTTTTACCGGAAACGGCCCGGCGAGTCAAGCCGGCAGTAGCCGGCCCGGCGCGCAGCGCGCGCAGGGCGCTATGTGTGGCGGGCCGTCATGGAGCGCCAGAATAATCCAGGAACAAGGGAGATGGTATGCGTGCATGGGGATCGGCGGGTCGGTGCGGCGCGGCCGCGTTGTTGTTTTCAGCCTGGCTGGGCGGCGGGTGCGAATCTAACAGCGGCGGGCAGTTTTTGACTGAAGCGGACAATGGCGCCGCTGTGCGCCTGGAGCGCGCGGAAGAATTGGAAATATGCCTGAACGGCAATCCCACCACGGGTTATCAATGGGAAATCGGCGGTTATGATGCGGCAGTGGTTACCTGCGTGGAGGGGCCAAACTATGTTGCCGGCGGCAGCGGCGGGAAGGTCGGCACCGGCGGCCGGTATTACACGGTTTTCCGGGGCGATCAGCCCGGCCGGACTGAAATTGTAATGCTTTACCGCCCGGCAGGCAGTTCCGTCCCCGGCGGCGTTTTCAGGGTGTCCGTGACGGTGGAATAAGCCGTTGCCGGTTATATGGGCGCCGGTATCGGCCCGGCAATCAAGCCGCCGGCCGCATGTCCTGGCCGCAACAGCGCGGGGTGAATTCCACGGAATCCGCCTGGTGCAGCGCCGCGATTTCGGAACCGCAGACCGGGCAGACGTAAAACCGGACACGCCGCGGCCGGAGGGTCATGGGCTGATTGCAGCAGCGCGGGATAAAACAGCCGGTGCAAGGCGCCAGCACGACAATTTCGGCGCCGCAAACCGGGCAGACATAGATTGCTCCTCTGGGTTTGGCGGCAGGCATCAGGCAGTTCCTCCCGCCGCCGGCTTTTCAATCTTTTCCATGGGGCGGCCGCAGCAGACCAAGTCCAGCGTGCCGACGCCGCCGCGGGTGACCATGACCAGGTTCCCGCATTGGCGGCAGACGTAAGCCGTGCCGACATTGATGGTCAAGGCCGCCTCCCAGTCGCCCAACTCCCATTCGGGCGGCGGAATTTCAGGTTGTTTTTTCATTTTGAACATGCTCCCGGCTGAATCCAACCATGTTCGGCAATTGCCGGCATGGTTGAAAATTATACGAAGCCGCTGTTTTATGCAACCATAAACTCGCCGGCGCTACCGGCGGCGGGAGCCGCCCAGTATGCCGCCCAGCAATCCGCGCAGAATTTGCCGGCCCAGTTGGCTGCCCACGGTGCGCGCCGTCTGTTTGGCCAGCGTTTCCACCATGCCCTGGCGGCGCCTGGTGCCCCATAGCATTTCACCAAGCCTGGACCTGCCGCCGGCCGGCCGGCCGGGCGCGGGACGTTCCGCCGGCGCCGGCGGGTTTTCCCCGGGCGCCGAGGGAGCGCCTTGCCGGGCCCGCCGGGACAGGATTTCGTAAGCCGATTCCCGGTTGACGGGCCGGTCATATTTGCCGCCCACCGGACTGCGGGCGCGGATCGCGGCGCGCTCCTCCGGGGTGATGGCGCCCATGCGGCAGCGGGGCGGACTGATCAAGGCGCGTTCCACCGGCAGGGGGATGCCTGTCTCCTGGAGGGTGGAAACCAGGGCCTCGCCGACGCCCAGTTGCGTAATGGCCGCCGCGACGTCCAGGTTCGGATTCACGGCGAAGGTTTCCGCCGCGGTTTTGACGGCTTTCTGGTCGCGCGGCGTAAACGCGCGCAGGGCGTGTTGGATGCGGTTGCCGAGCTGGCCCAGGATTTCCGCCGGCACGTCATCGGGCAGTTGCGAACAGAAATACACTCCCACGCCCTTGGAGCGGATGATGCGCACAACCTGCTCGACGCGCTGGCGCAGCATGGCGGGGGCGTCGTCAAACAGCAGGTGGGCTTCATCGAAGAAGAACACCAGACGCGGCTGCTCGGGATCGCCCACTTCCGGCAGATTCTCGAACAATTCGGACAGCAGCCAAAGGAGCAGGCTTGAATACAAGCGCGGCTTCAAGATGAGCTGGTCCGCGGCCAGGATGTTGATTATGCCGCGCCCGCTGAGGTCGGTGCGCAGCAAGTCGTTCAACTCCAGCGCCGGTTCACCAAAGAAGGATTCACCGCCCTGGCGTTCCAGGGTCAGCAGCGCCCGCTGTACTGCGGAGATGGATTGTGCGCTGATCAAGCCGTATTGCCGGGATATTTCCCGACGGTGATCGGCGACATAGCCCAGCAGGGCGCGCAGGTCGTCAAGGTCGAGCAGCAGCCAGCCCTGGTCATCCGCCAGTTTGAATGCGATTTCCAGCATGCCCGACTGGACTTCGTTGATTACCAGGATGCGCGCCAGCAGGCTGGGGCCGATTTCGCTGGCCGTTGTCCGCACCGGGTGTCCGGCCCGGCCGAAAACATCCCAGAAAATCACCGGGTTGGCTTCACCGGCGTAATTTTCCACTCCGATCTGCCGCGCCCGCTGCACAAGTTTTTCCCCGGGCGAGCCCGCCGCCGCCAGCCCGGCCACGTCCCCCTTGACGTCGGCCACAAACACCGGCACGCCCATCCGCGAAAAACCCTCGGCCAGGACCATCAACGACACGGTTTTGCCGGTGCCCGTGGCGCCGGCGATCAGGCCGTGGCGATTGCCGTACTTGGCGAGCAGCGTTGCCGGTTTTGCGCCCTTGCCGATCAAGATCTGGTTCATGGATTGGCAATCCTTCTGGATCAAGGATAATCCTGGCGCGTCGGGCGGACAACGATGTCGCTGACATGCACTTGGGGAGGGCGGGTGACAATAAAATGGATGGCGTCGGCCACTTCCGCGGCCGTCAATAATGGGCCGAATTTATCATGGAAGCCCTGAACCATCGCATCGTTATAACCGGCAGCCGCCTGGAAGCCGCTGACGACAATCCCCGGCTCCACCAGCGAGACGCGCACCCCCTTGGGTCCGATTTCGCGCCGTAATCCTTCGGCCAGGGCATGCACGGCGAACTTGGTGGCGCCGTAAACCGCGCTGAACGGTGAAATATGGCGCCCCACCACCGAGCCGATCACCACGATGTCGGCCGCTTCGCGCGGGAAGACTTGCGCTTGCCGCGGGGCCATCCGGCGCGCCGCCGACTGGAGGATTGCCAGCACGGCCGCCACGTTGAGTTTCAGCCGGTCATGGAATTGCGACAAGTCGGCGTCCTTCACCGATCCGCCCAGCCCCCGGCCGGCGTTGGCCACCACGATGTCCGCCGGGCGGCCGAAGCGTTCGGCGGCGGCGACAAGTTTATCAATCACCGCGGCGTCGGCGGCATCGCCTGCCACGCCCCGGAACAGCCGCCCCAATTCGTTTTCCATGTCGGCCAGCTTGTCCGCGTTGCGTCCGTTGCCGACCACGCCAAAGCCGGCGGCGGCGAATTTCCGGGCGACAGCTTCGCCGATGCCGGAAGTGGCCCCGGTGACGATGGCGATTCTAGGGCATGGGTGGCTCATGGCGATGCCGGCTCAGATGGTTGGCGGTTGTCGGCTGGCGCGGCCGTCTCCAGGTTTTCGCCGGCCTGCTTCCATCCGGATAAGCCGCCGGAAAAATGTTTGACGTTGGTGTATCCGAGCTTCGCGGCAGCTGCGGCGCCGGCCCGGTAAGCCAGGCATTTCGGCCCGCCGCAATAGGCGACTACCAGGGAGGCTTTGTCCGCGGGCAGTAATTTTTCCAGGTCGGTTTGGCGGGATTCAAAATCAATCGCGCCGGGGATGTGCCCCCTGGCATATGACGCGCTGCCGTTGCAGTCAATCAGCGCGACTTGTTTGCCGGCGATGGCCTGTTTCAGTTCCGCCAGGCTGATGTCCGGGGCATCCTCCGCGGACGCGCCTGCAGTTCCGGCGGCGGCAATCAACAGCATGCCCGACAAGGCCACAATCATTCGTGATGGTTTCATTGCATTCTCCTTTTTGAGCCTGGTAATCCTTGTAAGAGTTAGATTATACCGGAAGCTGGCGCCCTACAAGCGCAATATTCAAGTCCTGCGCGCGATCTGGTTCCCACCCCCACGGGGGGGCGGACCTGGTCCGTCATAACTTAAGCGGCGGAGGAGTCTATTTCCGCGAGAACCGCCCGCAAATACGCGATATCCTGCCGGGCAAACCACTCGCGGTCGCCGGCGCGCGTGGCTTCAATGCACAGCGGGCCGGCATACCCCTGCCGCTGCAGCAGCCGCAGCAATACCCGGTGGTTGATTTCCCCGTCGCCGAGGCCCACGCGCAGCGCCTCGCGGTTCGCCAGGCGGTAGATATTTCGCAGGTGGACATAGTAGATGCGGCCGGCCAGCATGGCTACGGTCTCCGGCACGGAAGGCGGGTTGGGCTGTCCGCTGATGCAGACGCAATCGAGATGGAATAACAATTTGATTGCTAAACGCGCTGGATTAAAAAGCTATCTCAAATTCCGCCAATCATTTAAAGCAATTGTTGACGCGGAATCCCGGTTAAGCCAATAGATTCAGGGTGCCCTGTTACATCCGCCATGCATCCCGACGTGGAGCAAGGGGGCGCATCTGCGATTCGGTGTAATCAAGCCGGCACAGGCAACGCGATTGGGTGCTTGCGCCAAGCCTTCTGCCGCGCAGCGGCTTTGGATTGCGCAGGCTCGCCCCGGCGCAATCCGGCCGGGATTTTGATCTTGCCGGGCGGCGGGGATTCATGCAAAAATCAGTTTGATCTTTTTGACGCCCTGGCATTATGCGATTGTTGAGCATCAAGCTTCTTGCAGGCGGCATGCTGGCATGCTTGACGGCCTGCGCGGGCGCGGCGGATTTGCCGGCCAAGCCGGGAAGCGCCGTGGATTTTGCCGCCCCGCACCCGCAATTGGCCTGCACGCCGGTGGAATTGGCGCGGTTGCAGTCGGCGCTGGCGGCCACCGGCGCGGTGCATGCGCCGGTGGCGGCGCGCATCCGCCGCGCTGATCTGGCCTTGCAACGGCCGCTGGATTTCCCGCCGCGCGGCGCCCGGCACAACCAGTGGTACCAGTGCGATGCCTGCCAGGCCGCCCTGGAGACCATGCCGGACGGCGCCCATCAATGCCCGTTATGCCGGAAAAAATACAAGGGTGATCCCTATGATGACGTGGTTTTCGGCCGGCGGCATGCCGCCAATCAACATGATCTGCTGGATTGCGCCTGGGCGTATGCGCTGACCGGCGAAAGGAAATATGCGGAACATGCCCGGCGGCTGTTGATCGGGTATGCGGAACGCTATGCGCATTATCCGCGCCGCGGCACGACAGCCTGGAATCTGCCGTATAATCATGTCACCGGCGGCCGGCTATACGATCAGACGCTCTCGGAAGCCAGTGCCTTGGTGGTCTTTTTTGCGCCGGCGTATGATTTGATGGGTGATGCCGCCGCGCTGTCCCCGGCCGATCACCGGCAGATTCAGGATCGGCTGATCCGGCCGATGTTGGACAATATTGGCCGGAGTTGGTGGAATGGCGGAGTCGGCAACTGGCAATCCTGGCATAATGCCGCCATGTTCTGGGGCGGGGTCTTGCTCCGCGATCCGGCCTGGATCGAACGGTCGCTGGCCGATCCGAAAAATGGTTTTTATTTTCAGATGGCGCATGCCGTCACGGCCGACGGTATGTGGCATGAAGGCGCGTGGGGTTACCATTTTTATGCGCTGCAGGCGCTGACCTGGCAGGCCGAAGGCGCGCGCCGGGTTGGCCTTGACCTCTGGTCGGCGCCGGCCTTGCGGGCGATGTTCCGTCTGCCGTTCGATTGCCGGATGCCGGACGGGCAGATGCCGCGGTTTGGCGATAGCGTCGGTTCGGCGCCGGAAAAATACCCGGCGCTGATGGAGGCGGGGCGGTTTAACTTGCCGGACTTGGCCGGCCTGGCCGCGGCCTTGCCGGAGAACCCGGTCTGGGAGACGGTGTTGTACGGGTGGAGCTGCGGGCATTCGAAAAAACCTATGCCGGCTTTGGCCAGCCGGGTATTTCCGGCCGCCGGCCATGTGATCCTGCGGCGGGGCGGCGCAACGGGATTGGCGGCGGGAATGACGTTTGGGCCATATGGCGGCGCCCACGGCCACCTGGATAAATTGGGCTTTGTCTTTTACGGGTTTGGCAGGGAACTGGGCGTTGACCCCGGCCGCGCCGCCAGCCAGGCCTACCGTCTGCCCATCCATAAACATTGGTACAAGGCCACCATCAGCCATAACACAATTACGCTTGATGGCCGGCCGCAACGGCCGTGCACGGGCGCATTGGAATGTTTTACCAACGGAGCGGGATACGCGGCAGCCGTGGCTTCGGCCAGTCCCTGGCCGGGCGTCCGGCATCGGCGGCTGCTTTTGCTGACGGATGAGTATTTGCTGGTCGCGGACGATCTGTCGGCTGTCAACCGCGCGCGGTTTGACTGGCTTTATCATCAGCGGGCTGACTCGCTGGCGTGCGCCGCGGCCGCCGCCCCGGCGGCGCCGCCGGTGGACATTGCCGGCGCCGTATATCTTGGTAATTGCCGCACCGGTCTGACGGCCAATGCCGTCCAGGCGGTTTTCCAGGATGACGAAATTCAGACGGACTTGATCATGGCCGGCGGAGTGGACACACGGGTGTTGGCAGGCGATGGTCCCGGGCGGTCGGTCGCAGACCGTGTGCCGCTGGTCATGGCCGGCCGCGCCGGCACTTCGGTCTGGTTTGCGGCGGCCATGGCACCGGCGCGGGCTGGCACGCCGGCCGGCTTGCAGCAGGTTGATGCCGGCCGGGATGCCGGCGGGCGGCTGCGCGTCCGGGTCACTTCCGCCGCCGGCGGATTAACGGCAATCTTTGGGCCGCGGCATCTGGAGGTGGCGGATTAGCCGCTCAGGCAGCTTGGGCCACGATCGGCGGGATGGGGCAGCCCAGGGCATCGCCGACGGCGCGCAGCGCCTGGGCCTCGGCGGCGGTAATCGTGCCGTCGGCGGCGACGCAGACAGCGCAGGCGTCAATAATTTTCTTTTTCAGAGATGGTTCGGACTGGGCTAGTTTTTCCAAGGCCCCGTCCAGGGCGCGCATGCCGCAGGCAGGGCGGGGGCGCACGTCC
>JAXGSX010000112.1:0-11191 GCA_040775225.1 Kiritimatiellia bacterium
GCGCTGGTGGCCTTTTTTGACGGCGATAAACTGCCGCCCTGCATCGTGCGCAAGTCGGATGGCGCTTTCAATTACGCGGCCACGGACGTGGCCACGGTTTTGAGCCGGGTGGATGAATTCCAGCCCGCCGCCATAATCTATGTCACGGACGAGCGCCAGCAATTGCATTTCCGGCAGGTGTTTTCCCTGGCGCGCAAGTTGGGCGTCGGCGCCGAACTGGTGCATGTCTGGTTCGGCCTGATGCGGCTGCCGGAAGGCACTTTCTCCACCCGCCAGGGCAATGTCATCAAGCTGGAAATGCTGCTGGATGAGGCCGAAACGCGCGCCCTGGCCCTGGTCCGGGAAAGCAGCCCGGACATGCCCGAGGAACAACAACGCGAAGTGGCGCGGGT
The DNA here is from genome assembly GCA_040775225.1 of Kiritimatiellia bacterium. Classification (GTDB taxonomy): domain Bacteria; phylum Verrucomicrobiota; class Kiritimatiellia; order JAAZAB01; family JAAZAB01; genus JAXGPF01. Next base: position 393 of record JAXGSX010000112.1, read on the forward strand.
GGTGGGCATCGGCGCGGTGAAATATGCCGATTTAAGCCAGAATCCCCAGAGCCTGGTGACGTTTTCGTGGGACAAGGCCCTGGCCTTGGCGGGCAATTCCGCGCCTTACCTGCAATATGCCCACGCGCGCATTTGCAGCGTTTTGGACAAATACCGGGAACGCCATCCCGGTGTGCGTCTGGAAGATTACCCGCTGCGCCCGGACCTTCCCGTTGAACGCGCGCTGGCCATGCACCTGGCGCGGTTTCCGGATATCCTGCTGCTTTCAGCCCGGCTTTTCCGGCCCAGCATCCTGGCGGATTACCTCTACGCGCTGGCCGGGCATTACAGTAATTTCTATCAAAATGTGCCGTTTTTAAAAGAAGCCGAAGGTATCCGCGAAAGCCGCGTGCGGCTCTGCGCGGCCGTGGCCGGCGTGTTGCGCCAGGGCCTGGATTTGCTGGGGATTGCCGCGCCGGAGCGCATCTGAAATGAAATTGAATTCGCGCGCCGCCGCCATCCGCATCGTCGCCCGCTGGCTGCAAACCGGCGCCTTCCCCGGCCGGCTGCTGGAGGCAGTCGCCGACGATCGCGCTTTCGTTACGGAACTGGTCTATGGCGCGGTGCGCTGGCGCCGCCAGTTGGAGTGGTTGGTCGGACAATACGCGCCGCGGATCCCGGCGCCGGAAATTTCCGCGGCCTTGTATGTCGGATTGTACCAAATCCTGCATCTCGCCGATGTGGCGGAATATGCGGCGGTAAATGAAACCGTCGCCGCCGTGCGGGACGGCGATTCTGCCGGCGCCGCCGGGTTCGTCAATGCCGTCCTGCGCAGAACGCTGCGGGAACGGCCGGCGCTGCGGGAACGTCTGGCGCGGCAGCCGCCCGGCATCCGCCTGTCACATCCGGACTGCCTGTTGCAGCGCTGGGGCGCGTATTTTTCACCGGCGCGGGCGGAACAGATAGCCGCCTGGAATAACCAGCGGGCGGAAGTCGCGGTGACGGCGAACAATTTGAAAATCACCGGCCAGTCCTTGCAGTCGGCATTACAGGAACACGGCCTGATTGCACGCATATCGGAATCCGCCGGGAAAACATTTTTCACGGTCAAACGGGGCGTGTCCGTGCCGGCATTGCCGGGGTATGCCCAGGGATGGTTCCTGGCGGCCGATCCGGCCTCTGCCCGCGCCGTGAACCGGCTCGGCGCACAGCCCGGCATGCGGGTGCTGGATGCCTGCGCCGCTCCGGGGGGGAAGACCGCCTTACTGGCCGGCGATATGGAGGGGCAGGGCCAATTGGTTGCCTGGGAGCCGCAGGCGGAACGGCGGGAGCGCATGGCGGCCAACATGGAACGCCTGGGGCTGGCGGATTTCGTCGCCCTGCAGCCGGTCAATGCGCTGCATCCGCCGGCGGATATCGGTCAGTTTGACCGCATTCTGCTGGATGCTCCCTGCTCGAATACCGGTGTCATCCGGCACAAACCGGACGTGCGCTGGCATTTTAATCCGCGACGCCTGGATGTTATCATCCGCCTGCAAACCGCGCTTTTGACGCGCCTGGCCGGGTTGCTGGCGCCGGGCGGCCGATTGGTTTACAGCACCTGCAGCCTGGAGCCGGAAGAAAACGGCGGATTGGTGCGCGAGTGGCTGGCCCGCCATTCCGGTTACGAATTGCTGGGCGAATGCCAGGGAGTTCCGCCGGAATCCGGCACGGACGGATTTTATGCCGCCTGCCTAAACCGGCGCGGGGCGGCAGGGGCGGAAAAGGTTGATGGAGGTTCAAGGTTCAGGGGTTGATTGCGAGTGAAAGATATTTTATTCTGAATTCATTCAAAACGTAAGTTTTGAAATTGGCACGTCTTTGTGAGGGATTATCTTTTCCGGTTTAGAGGTATTTTGGTTGAATCCGGGGGGGGGATTTGATATTTTTATTGATCGCATCTTGAGAACTGCTGTTTGTACAGGTGTTTATGAAAGAAATCGGAGTGGGATTGCTGGGTTTGGGCACCATCGGATCCGGGGTGGCGCGGATATTGCCGGCCAACGCCGATTTGCTGGCCAACCGCCTGGGAATCCGGCTGGCATTGCGCCGGGCGGCCGATCTTTCCGCCGAACGCCGGGCGGCGGCGCCGGCGGGAGTGCCGACGACGGACGATGCGGCGGCAGTGGTGGATGCCGGGGATGTGGATGTGGTGGTGGAACTCATCGGCGGCACGGGCGCCGCCCGGGAATTGGTGACGCGGGCGCTGCGCCAGGGCAAGCCGGTGGTGACGGCCAACAAGGCCCTGCTGGCCGCGCATGGCGCCGAGTTGTTTCAACTGGCGCGTGAAAATGGCGCTGAGCTTTACTATGAAGCCAGCGTCGGCGGCGGCATACCCGTCATCCGCGCCTTGCGCGAAGGTTTGGTGGCGGATAATGTCCGCCGGATTTACGGCATTTTGAACGGCACCTGCAATTTTATTCTTACCAGCATGGAGCAGACCGGTCAATCATTTGCGCAGGCGCTGCAGGCTGCGCAGGCCGCGGGATACGCCGAGGCGAATCCGGCCCTGGATATTGACGGTCAGGATACCGCGCACAAGGCGGTGATCCTGGCTTCGCTGATCTACGGCCAGCATTTCACGATTGCCGACGTATCGGTGGAGGGCATTCGCGGCCTGGCGGAATTGGACATGGCTTATGCCCGTGAACTGGGTTATTGCATCCGGTTGCTGGCGGTGATCCGGGAAGCGGGATCGGAAGTGGAAGTGCGGGTGCATCCCGCGCTGGTGCCGTCCCGCCACATCCTGGCATCCGTCAAGGGCGTTTTTAACGCCATGCTGATCGAAAGCGACGGGGCGGGGGAATTGATGTTTTACGGCCGGGGCGCCGGCCGCGAACCGACGGCCAGCGCGGTTATCAGCAACGTGGCGGATGCCGCCATGGTCCTGGCGGCCGGCGCGGAACGCCGGCATTTCCGTACCGGCCCTGCCGCCGCCCGCCGGCTGCGTGACATCAACCAGACGGAAGTGCGTTATTACCTGCGTTTAAACCTGCTGGACCGGCCGGGAGTTTTCGGCGAAATCGGCACCGTCCTCGGCCGGCATGGCATCAGCATTGCCTCCCTGTTGCAGAAAGAAGATCGGGCCGGGGAGCAGGTTCCCGTGGTAATCATCACGCATACGGCGCCGGAACGGGCCTTCCGGGAAGCCCTGGCGGAAATAGACGCCCTGCCGATTGTCGGCGCCAAAACGATGCGCCTGCGGATTGTGAACGAGATTTGATCCTGCGCACGGCTGCCGGCCGCATGGCGCCGCGTTTCAACGGCGGGCGGGAACACACGAATTTTCATGAAATGAGCATGGCATGGCCGGATGGAAACAATTGATCGTGCAGAAGTTCGGCGGCAGTTCGGTAGCCGACCCCGACTGCGTACGCCGGGTGGCGCGCCGGGTGTTGGCAACGCAGCGGCAGGGCAACGCCGTGGTGGTGATCGTCAGCGCCATGGGCGATGCAACGGATAACCTGGTCGCGCTGGCCCGCCGGATCACGGCCAATCCCAGCGCGCGCGAGATGGACATGCTGATGGCAACCGGCGAGCAGGTTTCCGTGGCCGTCCTGGCCATGGCCTTGCATGCCCTGGGCGCCCAGGCGGTTTCCCTGACCGGACCCCAGGCCGGGATTTTGACCGACGCGATGCACCGCAAGGCCCGGATTACGCGGATTAATCCGGAACGCATCCTGCGCCACCTGCGGGAACGCCATATTGTCATCGTTGCGGGTTTTCAGGGCGCCACGCCGGGCGACGATATCGCCACGCTGGGGCGCGGCGGATCCGACACCACGGCGGTCGCCCTCGCCGCGGCGCTGCATGCCGACCGCTGCCAGATTTTCACGGACGTGGACGGCATTTATTCCGCCGATCCGCGCCTGGTGAAAGCTGCGCGCAAACTGAATGAAATCGCCTATGATGAAATGCTGGAACTGGCCAGCCTGGGCGCCCGGGTGCTGATGTCGCGCGCGGTGGAGTTCGCCAAAAAATACGGAGTTGAAATCGAAGTGCTTTCGAGTTTCTCGTCCAAACCCGGAACCCTGGTCAAGGAAGAGGTGGCGCATATGGAAGATATCGTCGTACGCGGAGTGACGGCCGAGCAAGAGCATGTCAAGCTGACCGTGGCCGGGGTGCCCGATAAACCCGGGATGGCGGCGCGCATCTTCGGCCAGATGGCAGCCGCCGGCATCAATGTTGACATGATTGTTCAGAACACCAGCGCCCGGGGCTTGGCGGACATTTCGTTCACCCTTCACCAGGATGACGAAGGCCCGGCGCGGCGCGTCCTGGCCCGGGCGGTTCGGGAATTCAATGGCGGGCAGGTCGCCGCGGACGCGGATATTGCCAAGGTGAGTGTGGTGGGGGTGGGGATGCGGGGCCATTCCGGCGTGGCATACCGGATGTTCCGCGAGCTGGCCCGGCTGAACATCAACATCCTGATGATCGCCACTTCGGAAATCAAGATTACCGTGGTTGTCCGCAAGAGAAATGCGGTGCGGGCCCTGCGGGCCTTGCACCGGGCCTTCGGCTTGCACCAACGCCCGCGGCGCCGGCGGGCGCCGCAGCTTACAAAAGGCGGTTCCCATGCAAAAACAACGCGTTGAAATTTACGATACCACCCCGCGCGACGGCATGCAGTGCGAAGGCATCTCCCTCTCATTGTCCGGCAAACTGCGCCTGGCCCGCAAACTGGATGAATTCGGCGTGGATTACATCGAAGGCGGTTATGCCGCGTCCAACCCGAAGGACATGGAATTCTTCGCCGCCATGCGCCGCCAGCCGCTGCGCCGCGCGCAAGTCGTGGCGTTCGGCAGCACCCGCCGCGCCAATGTCGGCGCCGCCGAGGATTCCGGCACCCTGAAACTGCTGGAATCGGGCATGTCGGCCACTGCTATTTTCGGCAAAGCCTGGCAACTGCACGTCCGGGACGTCTTGCGCACGACGCCCGGGGAAAACCTGGCCATGGTGGGGGACACGGTCCGCCACCTCAAGCAAAACGGCCGGCACGTGATCTTCGATGCCGAGCATTTCTTCGACGGGTACCGCGACAGCCCGGAAGCCGCCATGGCTGTCCTCAAGGCCGCCGCCGAAAACGGCGCGGACATGCTGGTGCTCTGCGATACCCGCGGCGGCATGCTGCCGCATGAAATATTCGAGGTCACGCGGCTGGCAGTCAAGGCTTTCCCCCTGCCGATCGGCATCCATTGCCACAACGATTGCGAGACCGCGGTGGCGAATTCGCTCGAAGCCGTGCGCGCCGGCGCCGTGCATGTGCAGGGCACCATCAACGGCTACGGCGAACGCTGCGGCAATGCCAACTTATGCTCCATCATACCGGCGCTGCTGTTGAAAATGAATTGCGAGTGCGGCCGCCCGGACAGTCTGCCGAACCTGTGCGAACTTTCGCGTTTCACGGACGACCTGCTGGACCTGCCGCACAACCGCCATGCGCCGTATGTCGGTGAAAGCGCCTTTGCCCACAAGGCCGGCATGCACGTCAATGCGGTGGAAAAAAACCCGCTCAGTTTCGAGCATATTCCGCCGGAAACCGTCGGCAACGAGCGGCGGATATTGGTCTCCGAATTGTCCGGCGGCAGCAACGTGCTGCTCAAGGCCGTGGAAATGGGCGTGGCCCTCACCAAATCCTCCCCCGAAGTGCGCCAGGTGCTGCGAAGCCTGGAGGAATTGGAACGCAAAGGCTATGAGTTTGAAGCGGCCGACGCTTCCTTTAAACTGCTGATCAAGAAAGTGCTGAAAAAGCACAAGCCTTTTTTCGCCCTGGAAGGTTTCCGGGTGATCGTTGAAAAACGGGGCGTCGGCGAGACCTGCCTCTCCGAAGCAACCATCAAATTGAACGTCAACGGCGAGGTGGCGCACACGGTGGGCGAGGGCGACGGACCGGTCAACGCCCTGGACAGCGCGCTGCGCAAGGCCCTGGTCCGGTTTTACCCGGCCATCAAGGAAGTCTCCCTGACGGATTACCATGTCCGGATCCTGGATCCCAAGGAAGCCACCGCCGCCAAAACCAGGGTGATTATCGAGTCGTCCGACGGCCGCGACACCTGGGGCACTGTGGGGGTGTCGGAGAACATCATCGAGGCTTCCTGGGAAGCGCTGGTGGACAGCGTGGAATACAAGTTGTTCAAGCAAGCGGAAGAGGAAACGCGCGGAACGGAGTGATTGCCATGCCTGAAATTGAAAAGAACTACGACGCGCGCGCGGTGGAAGAACGCTGGAGCCGCATCTGGCAGGAACGGCGCGCCTTTCATGCCGATCCCGGGCGCGGCGGCACGCCTTACACCATCGTCATCCCCCCGCCCAACGTCACCGGCATGCTGCACATGGGGCATGCCCTGAATGCCACCATCCAGGACATCCTGGTGCGCTGGCGCCGGATGCAGGGATACAACACGCTTTGGGCGCCGGGCACGGACCACGCCGGCATCGCCACGCAAAATGTCGTTGAACGCGCGCTGCGCAAGGAACGCCTCGACCGCGAAAAACTTGGCCGTGAAAAATTCATCCGGCGGGTATGGGAATGGCGCGAGCAGTATGGCAGCACCATCATCCGGCAACTGAAGCGCCTGGGCGCATCCTGCGACTGGGAACGCGAGCGCTTTACCATGGATGAAGGATTGAGCGCGGCCGTGACCGAAGTGTTTGTCCGCCTTTACGAAAAACAACTGATCTACCGCGGCAACTACATCATCAACTGGTGCCCCCGCTGCCGCACGGCGCTTTCCGACGAGGAAAGCGAACACGTGGACACCGCCGGAAAATTGTATTACCTGCGCTATCCCGCCCGGGGCGGCGGCAGGAAAGACGCGCTGATCGTGGCAACCACCCGCCCGGAAACCATGCTGGGAGATGTCGCCCTGGCGGTCAATCCGCGGGACGTCCGTTACCGCCGGTGGGCCGGGCGGCAATGCCTCCTGCCGATCCTGAACCGCGCCTTGCCGGTGATCCAGGACGATTTTGTTGACCCGGAATTCGGCACCGGCGTAGTCAAGATCACGCCCGCGCACGATCCGAACGATTTCGAAATGGGCCGGCGGCACGGCCTGGAGCCGATCAACGTGATGGACGATGGCGGCGGCATGAACGCGGCCGCCGGGCCTTACAGCGGTTTGGACCGTTTCGAATGCCGCAAGCGTCTGTTGTCCGACTTGACGGCCGCCGGCCTGGTGGAAAAAATCGAAGACCATACCCATGCCGTTGGCCATTGTTACCGCTGCCAAACGGTGGTGGAGCCGCGGCTTTCCCTGCAATGGTTCGTGCGCATGGCGCCGCTGGCCCGGGCGGCCATTGCCGCCGTGAAGGACGGCCGCGTCCAGTTCATCCCCGAACGCTGGACGAAGGTTTATCTCGATTGGATGGAAAACATCAGGGATTGGTGCATTTCCCGGCAAATCTGGTGGGGACACCGTATTCCCGTGTTTTATTGCCGGGCTTGCCGGCACACCTGGGCCGCGCGCGGCCAGCCGGCGGCCTGCCCGGCCTGCCGGTCCGCCGAAATAGATCAGGATCCCGACGTGCTGGACACCTGGTTTTCATCCTGGATCTGGCCGTTCAGCGTGCTGGGCTGGCCGCAGCGGACGCCGGAACTGAAGTTTTATTATCCCACCAACAGCCTGGTGACGGCGGCGGAAATAATTTTTTTCTGGGTGGCGCGCATGATCGTCGCCGGCCTGGAATTTATGGACCGGATTCCTTTCGAACGGGTGTATATTCACGGCACGGTGCGCGATGATTCCGGGCGCAAGATGAGCAAAAGCCTGGGCAATTCGATTGATCCCCTGACGGTGATTGACGAATTCAGCGCCGATGCCCTGCGTTTCAGCATGGTGATGGTGGCCGCCGTCGGCCAGGACGTGTATTTGTCCAAGGATAAATTCGCCGTCGGCCGCAATTTCCTGACCAAAATCTGGAATGCCGCCCGCTTCCTGCAAATGAACACCGAAGGCCCGGCGCGGGCCGGAGAATTGCGGGAACTCCTGCCGCTGCCGCTGGCGCCGGACGACAAGCATATCCTGGTGCGCCTGAATGACGCCATCGCCGCCTGCACGGAAAATCTCGAGCGTTTCCGCTTCAACGATGCCGCCCGGGAACTTTACGAATTCATCTGGCACCAGTATTGCGATTGGTATATCGAGTATGCCAAAGGGGTGTTATCCGGAGGCGATGCAGAGGCGCGCCGGCGGGTGATCGCGGTGATGCATTGCGTTTTCGCGCACTGCCTGCGCCTGTTGCACCCCATGGCGCCTTTCATCACCGAGGAATTGTGGCATGGACTGGGGTACGGCGGCGCAGACGACCTGCTCATGCTGGCCGCCTGGCCCAAACCCATGGAAACGGAAGAAATCGCGGGCTGGAGCGATTGGCAGCGCATGGCCGCCTACGTGGAAGACAAGCACGATTTAATCCGCATCGGCCGCACGCTCCGGACGGATTACGGCATTCCGCCGGCGGCGAAAATTGCCTTCGTCATCAAGCCGGAATCGAAGGAAACCGCCTTGCTGCTGGCCGCGGATGAGCACGCCATCAGCGCCCCGCTGCGCGCCCGGTCGTTGCGCGTGGACCCGGGTTACCAGCCGCCGGGCGCGATGCCCAACGGCATCTCGCGCCTGGGCGGGGTGTTCATGCCGGTGGAAGGCGTGATTGACATTCCCGCCGAACGCCAACGGCTGGCCGATCAACTTGACAAGGCCGGCGGCGATCTTGCCGCGGTCAACCGCAAACTCGACAACCTGGAGTTCGTCCGCAAAGCTCCGCGGGCTGTGGTGGAACAGCAGCGCGCCCGCCAGCAGGAATTGCTTGAAAAAGCCGAAAAATTGAAACGGATGCTGGCAGTTCTTACCGATGCCGGATAATCCTGCCATTCAAATCATCATCGGCGGAACGGTGCAGGGCGTGGGATTCCGCTGGGCCTGCCGGTCGGAGGCCCTGCAGTTGGGTTTGCGCGGCTGGGTTCGCAATCGCCCGGACGGACGCGTCGAAGCCGCCGCCGCCGGCCCGCCGGAACACCTGGCCTCTTTCGCGGATTGGTGCCGCCGCGGCCCCCCGGGCGCGGCGGTGCGGGAATGCCGCATCGAACAAATATCAGCAAGCGCCGGCTGGACAACCTTCGAAATCCGCCCTTGACACCTGAAAGAATATTGATCCATGAAATTATCCGCGCGTTATTCCGAAAAACATCATGACGCGGTCCTGGAACTGCTGCAGCGTCCGGACATCGAGCCGCTGGACGAAACCGCCATTGCCCGGCAACTCGGCCTGCGCGGCGCGGCCCGCAAACGCCTCCGCTTGCTGCTGAATGCCATGGTGGTGCAGGGGGAAATCGTCCGCCTGCGCCAGGACCGTTATTCCCTGGGCTCGCCGGCGGACCTGGCGCCCGGCCGCCTGGAAATACTCCGTTCCGGCGACGCCATCGTGCAGCCGGCCGACAATTCCGGGGAAATTTTCGTGCCGCGCGGCAACCTGGGCACGGCGCTGCCGCACGACCAGGTGGTGGTCCGGCTGGACCCGTCCGGCGCCGCCGGCCAGGGACGCCGTCGCACCGGCAAGGTGATCCGCATCCTCGAACGTTCCCAGCGGGCCATCACCGGCACACTGCGTTCCACGGGCCGTTTCTTTTACGTTGTGCCGATTGACCCGGTTTACAACCAGGACTTCTATGTGGCCGATCCGCGCCAGGCCCGGGTCAACGACCGCGTGGTCATTCAAATCACCGCCTGGCCTCACCGGCATGTCAACCCGGAAGCCGAAATCATCGAAGTCATCGGCCCGGCCGACGATCCCTCGCTGGATACCCTGGCGGTCATCCGGCATTTCAGCCTGCCCGAAACCTTCCCCGCCGACGCGCTCCGCGAAGCCGAAAACGCCCCGGCCCTGCTGGCAGGGTCCGGCCGCCGGCGCGACGCGCGGGACTTGTTCGTTTTTACGATTGATCCGGCCACTGCGCGCGATTTTGACGATGCGCTTTCGCTGCAAACCGACGATCGCGGACGGCGCGTGCTGGGAGTGCACATCGCCGATGTGGCGCATTTCGTCCGCCCCGGCAGTCCCCTGGACGAGGAAGCCCGGCGCCGCGGCAACAGCGTGTATCTGCCCGACAAGGTGATCCCCATGCTGCCGGAACAACTTTCCAACGGCCTGTGCAGCCTGCGCCCGGACGCCGACCGCCTGGTTTTTTCGGTTTGGCTGACCTTTGACGATGCCGGCGCGCCGGTGCGCGCCGTATTTTCACGCAGCATCATCCGCTCCCGGCTCCGCCTGACCTACGAGCAAGGGCTGGCAATCCTGCAGGGCGGCTGCCCGGAAGTCTGCCGTCAGGCTGGCGTCGGCGCATCCGGCCTGGACGTGATCCGCCGGATTAACGAACTGGCGCAGCAAATCCGCCGCCGGCGATTCCTCAAGGATTACGCGCTGGAATTGGATGTGCCGGAGCATGAAGTCATTATGGGCCCGGCCGGCATGATTGTGGATATCCGGCGGCAGTTCAACGATATTTCACACCAGATGATCGAGGAATGCATGATTGCCGCCAATGAGGCGGTGGACCGCGAGTTAAGCGCGCGGGGCCTGGCGATCCTGCACCGCGTGCACGAGCCGCCGGACCCGGCCAAGTTCGAACAACTGGGCGCCCAACTCGCGGAAATGGGCCTCCAGCCCGGCGATCTCTCCAAACGGCCCAACCTGGCGGCGTTTTTGAAAAAACTCGACGGGCATCCCTTCGAGTACGACGCCAAGGTGGCCGTGCTGAAGAGCATGAAACGCGCCGTGTATTCCCC
>JAXGSX010000113.1:0-11178 GCA_040775225.1 Kiritimatiellia bacterium
AAAAACCTGTACGTGGAAACCCCGATCTTCGACGGCGTTTCGGAAAAACGCATCTGCGACATGATGGGGGAATCCAAGCTGCCTGAAAGCGGCAAGACGGTGTTGTACGACGGCCGCACCGGCGATCCCTTCGAACACAAGGTTACCGTGGGCGTGATTTACATGATGAAACTGCACCACCTGGTCAGCGACAAGATTCATGCCCGCGCCGTCGGACCCTATTCGCTTGTCACCCAGCAGCCGCTGGGCGGCAAGGCGCAGTACGGCGGGCAGCGTTTCGGCGAGATGGAGGTATGGGCCCTGGAGGCCTATTCGGCCGCCTACGCCCTGCAGGAAATGCTGACGGTTAAAAGCGACGATGTCGCCGGGCGAACGCGCATTTACGAGTCCATCGTCAAGGGCGAAAACGTCATTGAGCCGGGGATGCCGGAATCCTTCAACGTGCTGATCAACGAATTGAAAGGGCTGGCGCTGGATGTGCGCCTGAATCGCGCCAAGGAAGCCGCGGTGTGATCTCCGGCAGGCCGTAAATTCCGCCGGCGGATGCCGGCGGATGAATTTTGATTATACAACAAGCAAGATCGCGGGGTGTACGGTGGATATACTTAACGCCAAAACGGTTCCCGATATGAGCAAGCCGGCAGACTTCGATTTCGTCGGCATCGGCCTGGCGGCGCCGGAAACAATCCGTTCCTGGAGTTATGGCGAAGTCAAGAACCCGGAAACCATAAATTACCGCACTTACAAGCCGGAACGCGGCGGCCTGTTCTGCGAGAAGATTTTCGGCCCGCAGAAGGACTGGGAATGCAGTTGCGGCAAGTACAAGCGCATCAAGCATAAGGGCGTGGTCTGCGACCGTTGCGGCGTGGAAGTGACCATGGCGCGCGTCCGGCGCGAACGCATGGGGCATATCGAACTGGCCGTGCCGGTGTCGCATATCTGGTTTTTCAAGTGTACTCCCAGCCGCATCGGGCTCCTGCTGAATTTGACCGCCCGCGAACTGGAGCGGATCGTCTACTACGAGGATTACATCGTGGTGGAGCCGCGCAACACCACGCTCAAGACCGGCCAGGTGCTGCGCGAGGATGAATACCGCGAGGCGCAGGAACAGTTCAACGAGGAATTCACGGCCAAGACCGGCGCGGAGGCAATCCGCGACCTGCTCCAGCAGATTGACCTGGCGGAGATGATGGCCCGCCTGGAAGAGGAAATGCAGAACACCCGCAGCAAGCAGACCCGCAAAAAACTGGCCAAGCGCATGAGCCTGGTCGAAAACATGCGGCTGAACAATCTGCGGCCGGAATGGATGATCCTGGGCGTTGTGCCGGTGATACCGCCGGATTTGCGGCCGCTGGTGCCCCTGGAGGGCGGACGCTTTGCCACCTCGGATTTGAACGATTTGTACCGCCGCGTGATCAACCGCAACAACCGGTTGAAAAACCTGCTGATGCTGAAGACCCCGGATGTCATCATCCGCAACGAAAAACGCATGTTGCAGGAAGCGGTGGACGCCCTGCTGGACAACGGCCGCCATGGCCGGCCGGTGGTCGGCTCGGGCAACCGCCCCCTGAAATCGCTCAGCGACATGCTGAAGGGCAAGCAGGGGCGCTTCCGGCAGAACCTGCTCGGCAAGCGCGTGGATTACTCCGGCCGCTCCGTGATCGTGGTCGGGCCGGAATTGGCCCTGCACCAGTGCGGTCTGCCCAAGAAAATGGCCATGGTGCTCTTCGAGCCCTTCATTATCCGCAAGCTCAAGCAGAAAGGCGTGGTGCACACCGTGCGCGGCGCCAAGAAAATGATCGAGAGCCAGGTGGACGCCGTCTGGGATGCCCTGGATGAAGTCATCAAGGGCAAGACGGTCATGTTGAACCGCGCCCCCACGCTGCACCGCCTCAGCATCCAGGCCTTCGAGCCGGTGCTGATCGAGGGCGACGCCATCCAACTGCATCCGCTGGTATGCACGGCCTTTAACGCGGACTTCGACGGCGACCAGATGGCGGTGCACGTGCCGCTGTCCATCGAGGCGCAGTTGGAATCGCGCCTGCTGATGCTTTCGACCAACAATCTCTTTTCGCCTTCCAACGGCAAGCCGATCATGACGCCCAGCCAGGACATCGCGCTGGGAATATACTACCTGACCATGGGCGATTCCCTGGCGGGATTGGACCAGAAGCAGACGGACCGGCACCTGCCGATGTTTGCCGACGCGGAAGAGGTGCAGTTCGCGTATGACAGCGGGCGCGTGCGCGCGCATACTCCCATCCGGTTCCGCAATCCCGATTACCTCAGCCAGACCGTTTACGGCAAGAGCGACCAGCGGACGCTGCTGACCACGGTGGGGCGCGTGTTTTTCAACGGCATTTTCCCGCGCCAGGTGGGTTTCATCAACGAAACCGTCACCAAGAAACTGGCCGGCACCATCATCTGGAAATGCTACCATGCCGCCGGGCAGGATGAGACCATCCGGGTGGTGGACAAGCTGAAAACACTCGGATTCAAATACGCCACCCTGACCGGCGTTTCCATCGCGCTGGTGGACATGATTACGCCGCCGGAAAAGAACCGGATCATCCGCGAAGCCCGCGACCAGATCGCCGAAGTGGACCAGCAGTACCGGCGGGGCATCATCACCGACGGCGAGCGCTATAACAAGGTGATTGACATCTGGACCCGCGCCACGGATGAAACCACCCACACCATGTTCGATGCCATCCGCAAAAACGGCGGCGTCCCCGAGCCCAACCCGCTGTACATGATGGTGGATTCCGGCGCGCGCGGCAGCCGCCAGCAAATCCGCCAATTAGCCGGCATGCGCGGCTTGATGGCCAAACCATCCGGGGAAATCATCGAGCAGCCGATTCTTTCCAATTTCCGCGAAGGGCTGAGCGTCCTGGAATATTTCATCAGCACGCACGGCGCCCGCAAGGGGCTGGCGGACACCGCTTTAAAAACCGCCGACGCCGGCTATCTGACGCGCAAACTGGTTGACGTCGCGCAGGATGTGATCATAACGGAACATGATTGCAACACCCTGAACGGCATCCGTGTGGGCGCCATCGCCAGCGGCGTGGAAGTTTCGCTCAGTTCCCGCATTGTCGGCCGCACCGCGCTTGACGATATCCGCCATCCGACGACCGGGGAATTGATGGTGGGCGCCGGCCAGGACATCAGCGAAGCGGACGCCGCATTGATCGAACGCAGCGGCATCGAGCAGATCCGCATACGCAGCGTCTTGACCTGCGAATCGCGGCGCGGCGTCTGCGCCAAATGCTACGGGCGCGACCTGACCACCGACCGCCCGGTTGAACTGGGTACGGCCGTGGGCATCATCGGCGCCCAGTCCATCGGCGAACCGGGCACCCAGCTGACGATGCGCACTTTCCACATCGGCGGCGCGGCCAGTTCGCGCGCCATCCAGCCACATATCGCCGCCAAGAATGCCGGCACGGTGCAGTACCAGGATGTGCGCATGGTCAAGAACGCCCAGGGACAATTCGTGGTCCTGAACAAAAACGGCGTGGCCCGGATTCTCGGCAAGGATGGCCAGGAACTGGAGCACCACAAACTGGTGGTGGGTTCGCTGATTTCCGTGAACGAAGGCGGGGCGGTGGCCAAGGGCCAGATTTTCGTCCGTTGGGAGCCGCATAGCGTTCCGATCATCACCGAGTTCGACGGCGTGGTCACCTTCCGCGACTTCGTGGAAAATGTTTCGATGAAGGTTGATATTGATCCGATCACCGGTTTCAAGGAACTGGTCGTGCTGGATTACCGCGAGGATATCCATCCGCAGATCATCATCAAAAACCCGGAAAACAACGCGGTGCTGGCCAATTACAGCATTCCGGCCGGCGCCCATGTCGTGGTCTTGAAGGGCAGTTCGGTCACCGCCGGCGCGATGCTGGCGAAGACTCCCCGCAAGGAAGCCAAGACCCGCGATATCACCGGCGGTTTGCCGCGCGTGGCGGAATTGTTCGAAGCCCGCCGTCCCAAGGATGCGGCGGAAATTTCCAAGATCGCCGGCATTGTGGATTTCGGCGGCATCCAGCGCGGCACCCGCCGCCTGATCGTGCGGGATGTCGCCACCAACGCCGAGGAAGAGCACAATATTCCCATCGGCAAGCACATCATCGTTTTCAAGGGCGATTATGTCGAAAAAGGCGAGCCGCTGACCGAAGGGCCGATCGTGCCGCAGGAAATTCTTGAAGTCTGCGGGCCCCAGGAACTGCAGGCTTACCTGGTCAACGAAGTCCAGGAAGTTTACCGCCTGCAGGGCGTGGAAATCAACGACAAGCATATTGAAATCATCGTGCGCCAGATGCTGCGCAAAGTCCGCATTACCGATGTCGGTGAAACGGAATTCCTGTGGAACGAACTGGTGGACAAGAACCGCTTCCAGGAAGTCAACCAGAAAGCCATGGCCGAAGGCAAGCGCCCGGCCGAGGCCACGCCGGCGCTGTTGGGCGTGACCAAGGCTTCAATCGAAACGGAAAGCTTCATTTCCGCCGCTTCGTTCCAGGACACCACCCGCGTGCTGACCGAAGCCGCCACACAGGGCAAGCACGACCATCTTTACGGCTTCAAGGAAAATGTGATTATGGGCCATCTGATCCCGGCCGGCGTGGGATTCCCGGCCAATAAACACATTAAGCTGGTGCCCCTGGCGGAGCCCATTCCGGCCGAAGCCGCGCCGGAGTCCGCCGAAAAGGAGCATGAACTGAAGAAACTTTTGACTTAACTGCAATTTTCGTTTGCCATCGCCAGAATGTTTTGTTATGTTTGCGGTTTTCCGGGAGAAACAAAATGCCGACAATTAATCAACTGGTGCGCCGCGGCCGGCGTAAAATGAGCCAACGCAGCAAATCGCCGGCGCTGACCAATTGCCCCCAGCGGCGCGGGGTTTGCCTGGCTGTGCGCGTGGTGACGCCGAAAAAACCGAATTCGGCCCTGCGCAAGGTTGCGCGCGTGCGGCTGACCAACGGTTACGAGGTTACCGCCTACATCCCCGGCGAAGGCCACAACCTGCAGGAACACAGCATCGTGCTGGTGCGCGGCGGCCGGGTGAAGGATCTTTCGGGCGTTCGTTATCACATCGTCCGCGGCACGCTGGATTGCGTGGGCGTCGAGGGGCGCAAACGCGGACGTTCCAAATACGGGGCCAAGAAGGCCAAGGCGAAAGCTTAATCATCACACCGCGGACGGGAGATTATGGCGAGGAGACATAGAGCGGAAAAGCGGTCGGTCATGCCGGACTTGCGTTTCAACAATCACCTGGTCGGGCGCTTGATCAGCATTGTCATGCAGGCCGGCAAGAAAACCACGGCGGAGAATGTGGTTTACGGCATGTTGGATTTCATCGGCAAGCAGCAGCAGGAAGAATCCCTGGAAGTCATGATGCGGGCCATCGAAAACATCAAGCCCAAAATTGAAGTCAAATCCCGCCGCGTCGGCGGTGCTACCTACCAGGTCCCGGTTGAAATCAGCCCGGACCGCCAGTTGGCGCTGGCGTTGCGGTGGCTGATTCAGTACGCCCACGCGCGCAAGGGCACGCCGATGTGGAAGGCCATGGGCCTGGAACTGCTGGACGCGTTCAAGAATCAGGGGAACGCCATCAAGAAGCGCGATGACACGCATAAGATGGCCCAGGCCAACAAGGCCTTTGCGCATTACAAGTGGTAAATCAACATGGTGACGGTTTTGAAAGAGAAAAGGCCAGAAACGGGTATTGCCGGCGCCGGCGCGCCCTTGCGCGAGGCGTCCGACCGCGCGCGTCCGCTGGCCAAGGTGCGCAATATCGGCATCATGGCCCATATTGACGCCGGCAAAACCACCGTCACCGAGCGCATTCTTTTTTACACCGGCCGGCTTCACCGCATGGGCGAAGTGCACGACGGTACGGCCAAGATGGACTGGATGGTGCAGGAGCAGGAGCGGGGAATCACCATCACCAGCGCCGCCACGACCTGTTTCTGGCGGGATTGCATGGTGAACATTGTGGACACGCCGGGCCACGTTGATTTCACCGCGGAAGTGGAGCGCAGCATGCGCGTGCTGGACGGCGCCGTGGCGGTGTTCTGCGCCGTGGGCGGAGTCCAGCCGCAGTCCGAAACCGTCTGGCGGCAGGCGGACAAGTACGGCGTGCCGCGTCTGGCGTTTGTCAACAAAATGGACCGCACCGGCGCGGATTTCGGACGCGTGCTGGAAGATATCCGCCGGCGCCTGGCGCCGCAGGCGGTGGCGGTGCAATTGCCGTGGGGCGGCGAAGATGCTTTCCGCGGCGTGATTGATTTGCTGGAAATGCGCGCGGTGGAATTTGACGAAGCCGACCAGGGCGCCCACCCCCGGGTTTGCCCGCTGCCGCCGGCATTGGCCGTGGACGCGGAACGCGCGCGCGCCGAACTTGTCGAGCGCGTGGCGGAAGCAGACGAAGCCGTCCTGGCGGCCTTTGTCGAAAGTCCCGATGTCCCGGCCGAAGCGTTGCGCGCCGGTCTGCGCCGGGCGGTCGTGGCGCAGCGCCTGGTGCCCGTGTTATGCGGCGCGGCCTTGCGCAACAAGGGCATCCAACTCCTCTTGGATGCCGTCACGGATTACCTGCCCGCGCCGCCGGACCTGCCGCCCGTCCAGGGGCATCATCCCAAGACCGGCGCCGCCTTGACGCGCCCCACCGGGGATTTTGAGCCGTTGACGGCCCTGGCCTTCAAAGTGATGCACAATCACTTCATGGGCAAGCTGATTTTTGTCCGGCTTTACGCCGGTATGCTGAAAAAAGGGCAGAATGTTTACAATTCCCGCACGGGCCGGCGCGAGCGTCTCCTGCGCCTTTTCCGGATGCATGCCGACGAATACCAGGAAATCGAAAGCCTGCATGCGGGAGAAATCGGCGCGGTGGTGGGTTTGAAGGAAATCGCGACCGGCGACACGCTCTGCCTGGAAAACAAGCCGGTCGCCCTGGAGAGCATCCATTTTCCCGAGCCGGTGATGGCCATGGCGATTGAGCCGCGCACCCAGGGCGGCCGCGATGAGCTGGTGCGCGCGCTGCAGCTGATGAGCGATGAGGATCCGACCTTCCGCGTGACGACTTCGCCGGATACCGGCCAACAGCTGATCAACGGCATGGGCGAATTGCATCTCAGCATCATCAAGGACCGGCTGTTGCGCGAATTCAAGGTGCCTTCCAACACCGGAGAACCGGTGGTGGCCTACCGCGAAACCGTCACCGCCGCCGGCGCCGGGGAATTTGTTTTCGACCGTGACATCGGCGGCAAGCGGCAGTTTGCCCGCCTGGCGCTGCAGGTGGCGCCCCGGCCGCGCAAGGCAGGGGTGGAATTCGACTGCGGCCTGCCGCCCGAAAAACTTCCGCCCTTGTTCCGCAAAAGCGCCGCGGAAGGGGTGCAGGACGGCATACTTACCGGCATCGTGGGCCATTTCGCCATGATTGACCTGCAAGTGACCGTGCTGGATGCCGGTTTTGACCCGCGCGATTCCACGGAAGTGGCTTTCCGCACCGCGGGGGTCATGGCTTTCCGCGAGGCGGCGCGCGCGGGCCGGCCGGCGTTGCTGGAGCCGGTCATGGCGCTGGAAATCATCACGCCGGCCGAGCATTTGGGCGACGTGCTGGCGGATTTGAATGCGCGGCGCGGCAAAGTGCGCGAAATGGCCGCCCGCGAGGATTTACAGTTCATCCGGGCGGATGTGCCGCTGGCCGAGCTCTTCGGCTATGCCACGACCGTCCGCTCGCTGACCCGCGGCCGGGCCAGTTACACGATGGAGCCGGTCTCGTTCGAAATTGTTCCGGAAGCGATACAGAAAAAAATATTAAATCGGTGACTCAGGCATGGAAGAACAACGCATACGCATCAGGTTAAAATCGTTTGATTTTCGCGCCTTGGACCAGTCCGCGGGCGAGATCGTCGATACCGCTAAACGCACCGGCGCCCGGGTGGCCGGGCCGACCCCGCTCCCGACGCGCGTGGAACGCTATTGCGTCAATCGGGCGCCGCACGGCGACAAGAAGTCCATGGAACAATTCGAAATCCGCACGCATAAACGTCTGCTGGATATCATCGGACCGACGGCCAAGACCGTGGATGAACTCAAGAAACTGAATTTGCCGGCGGGGGTGGACATTTCAATCAGGATTTGAGCGGGAAGTTTTTATGCAAGGCTTAATTGGCAGAAAAATAGGAATGGCCCGTGTTTTCAACGAACAGGGGGAACAGGTGCCGGTGACGGTGCTGGAGTGCGGTCCCTGCGTGGTGCTGCGGCGCAAGCGCGCTGATGGGGCCGACGGATACGACGCGGTGCAGCTTGGTTTCGGCGACGCGGCGGAGCGCCGGCTCGCGCGGCCGGCCGCCGGGATTTTCCGGAAAAACAACCTGCCGTTCAAGCGCCATTGCCGCGAATTCGGTTTGGATGCGGGCGAGGATTTCAAGCCCGGCGACGTGGTGAACGCTGAAATTTTCGCCAAGACCACCCACGTGGATGTCACGGGCATGACCAAGGGCAAGGGGTTCCAGGGCGTTATGCGGCGGCACGGCATGTCCGGCGGCGTCATGACGCACGGCGGGCATTCGAAGCGCCGCATCGGCTCGATCGGCTGCCGCGAATTGCCGGGGCGGGTTCACAAGGGTAAGCGCATGCCCGGCCACATGGGCCATCTGCGGGTTACCCAGCAGAATTTAATGGTGGTGCAGGTCCGGCCGGCGGACAACGTGCTGCTGGTGCAGGGCGCGGTGCCGGGGCATGCCGGGTCGGTAGTGGTCATCAAACGGGCGTTGAAAAAGGGTGGCAAGGAATGAGCACGATAGCGGTGATCAACAAGCGCGGTGAAAATTGCGGCAGTTTTGACATACCGGACGAACTGCTGGTGAAGGATCGCGGCGCGCAGGCCGTGCAGGATGCCGTTGTGGCCTTCCGGGCCGGCCGGCGGGCCGGCAGCGCCAGCACGCTCGGCAAGGGCGCGGTGGCCGGCAGCAACAAGAAACCCTGGAAACAAAAGGGTCTGGGCCGGGCGCGGGCGGGTTATCGCCGCTCGCCTATCTGGCGCGGCGGCGGCGTGGCCTTCGGGCCGCATCCGCGCAGCTACGCCAAGTCCATCAACCGCAAAACCCTGCAACTGGCGTTCCGCCGGGCCTTCAGCGAAAAACTGGCGGCCGGCGCGCTGCGGGTAATTGAAAATTTTGATTTACCCGACGCCAAGACCAGGAGCATGGCGCAATTGCTGAAGGATTTGGCGGTGACCGGCAAGGTGCTGGTTGTGGCGGCGGAATTTTCGCCGGCCCTGGAACGCGCGGCGCGAAATTTGCCGCAGTTGGAACTGGCCCGCGCGCGGGATCTCAACGTCTACCAGTTGCTGGAATACCCGGCGCTGCTGGCGGAGCGCGCGGCCCTGGAAACGATCATGCAAAGACTGCAGGGTAAAAAGGCGGTGGCGGAAGGATGAAAACGGCATATTCCATAATACGCAAGTTGGTGCTGACCGAGAAGAACAGCCGGGCCATGGAGCAGGACAACCGCTATTGCTTCCAGGTGGATCCCTCGGCCAACAAGCTGGAAATCAAGCAGGCCGTGGAGCAAATTTTCAAGGTGCGGGTTGTGCGGGTAAACACCATGAACCGCCAGGGCAAGCTGCGGCGCGAACGCTCGATGAAGTTCGGCCGGACTTCCGCCGCCAAAAGGGCCATGGTCACGCTCAAGCCCGGCGACAAGATCGAGGTAGTTTAAGGAGAGGCCATGCCAGTAAAAACATACAACCCCACCACTCCCAGCCGACGCTTTGCCGCCGCTCCAACTTTCGAGGAAGTGACGCGCCGGCGTCCTGAACGGCGCTTGTTGCGCGCGCAGTCCAAAACCGGCGGTCGCAATTCCGCCGGCCGCATAACCACCCGCCACCGTGGCGGCGGGGTCCGCCGCAAATACCGCGTGATTGATTTCCGGCGCGGCAAGTTGAATCTGCCGGCGCGGGTGGCCGCCATTGAATACGATCCCAACCGTTCCGCGCGCATCGCGCTGCTGCATTACCGCGACGGCGAAAAACGCTATATCCTGGCGCCGGACGGACTCAAGGTCGGCGCGACCGTCATGTCCGGCGCGGCCGCCGAGCCGCAGGTCGGCAACATGCTGCCGCTGGGGCGCATTCCCATGGGCACGGAGTTGCACAACATCGAAACGCAGCCCGGCCGCGGCGGCCAGTTGGTGCGCAGCGCCGGCCTGGCGGCGGTTTTGATGTCCCGCGAGGGCGATTACGCCAACGTGCGTCTGCCGTCGGGCGAGGTGCGCTTGCTGCATGTGAATTGCGCGGCCGCCATCGGGCATGTCAGCAACGGCGATCATGAAAACGTGTTGTACGGCAAGGCCGGCTGCAAGCGCTGGCGCGGCATCCGGCCGACGGTGCGCGGCCGCGCCATGAATCCGATCGACCATCCGCTCGGCGGCGGCGAAGGCCGCTCCACCGGCGGACACCCGCGTTCGCCGTGGGGCCAGTATGCCAAGGGTTTGAAGACACGCGTCCGGCGCAGCCGGTCCAACCGATTCATTGTTGCACGGAGAAAATAAGCCATGTCACGTTCGCTGAAAAAGGGGCCGTTTGTGGATGCCAGCCTGCTGAAAAAGGTTGAGCATTTGAACCGCTCGGGTGAAAAGCGCCCGATCAAAACCTGGTCGCGCCGTTCGATGGTGCTGCCGGAATTCGTGGGCCATACCTTTGCGGTGCACAACGGCAAGGCGCATATCACGGTGTACGTTTCGGAAAACATGGTTGGCCATCGCCTGGGCGAGTTCGCGCCTACGCGCATTTTCCGCAAACACGGCATTCATACCGACAAGACCGTGGCGAAAACTTAATCCATCCGGGGCAGAAGGGAAGCATTGCAATGAAAATCGAGTCTGTGGCGAAATATGTGCGCGTGGCTCCGTCCAAGGCCCGGCCGCTGGCCCGGCGGCTGCGGGGCGTGACGCTGGCGGAAGCCCTGAGCGTGACGCGTTTCAGCACGCTCAAGGCGGCGGCGGCGATCGGCAAGGTTTTGAAGACGGCCGTGGCGGATGTGACCAATAATCACAAGCGCGCCGCCGAGGATTTTCGGGTGGCAGAAGTGATCGTGGAACAGGGGCCGTCCATGAAACGGTTTTGGCCGCGTTCCCGCGGCATGGTGCGGCCGGTGCGCCGCCAGACCAGCCACATCC
>JAXGSX010000114.1:0-11168 GCA_040775225.1 Kiritimatiellia bacterium
CGAAACGGATTGGCTTCCTGGATTTCAGCGCCGCGGCCAGGGAGGCATGCGCCTGCGACAGGTACTGCCGGGTGATTTTATGCTGCCCGCCGTACAGGCTGATCGCGTTGACCAACTGGCCCAGCGCGTTGAGAAAATTCAGCACCGGCCCGCCCGCCGCGCCGGCGCCGCCATCGGGATGTTTGATGTTCGCCGGCATGGTATATCAACCCGTTTTAAAACGCATTCCCTGGAACGTTGGTATTATGACAGCCGGCAACGGGATAGGCAAGCCGATAATCGCGGCGAAAATCATAATCCCGGACGGATTGCACGAAGGGGCAGCCGGCAAACGCGGCGGTCACCTGGGCGCCGGCTGCAGCACCCCGCCGCCCACGCGGCCGCGCAGGTCGCCGACCATGGCGGCATCGCCGAATCCCGCGCCGTTGCTGTCCGGCCGGCGGGGATTGGTGCGCCACAGGAAGATTTCTTCGTAATCGGAAAGACCGTCGGCATCGGCGTCAGGCGCCGGCATCAGCGTCACCCTGAGCCGTCCGCGGGCGCCCGGGGAAAGCGCGGCGTTGCCGCGCAGGAAAACATGCCCGGAACGCTCAACCTGGATATTGGCCTGCTCGCCGACAGCATACACCCGGTTGGTCTGCCCGCTGATCCGCAGCAGCAGGCTGTTGACGGGCGCGTTGACGCCGAAATTGTCCTGCATGCGCTCCGGGTCGCCCCCGGGCCCGTACTCGCCGAAATCGTCATTCCAGGCGCCTTCCGCCAGGCAATGCAGCACCTCGCCCTGGCGCACGGCGATGCCGCTGTTCTGCCAGGGCCGGTCGGCGCGGACAAAGACAACGTATTCCACCGGGCGGGTTTCGCGCACGGCGCGGGGAGAGGCGCAGCCGGACAGCAGCGCCGCGCCGCAAAGCAGCGCCGCGCCGGCCGCAGGCAAATATTTGAGCAAGCTCATCCCGTCACCCGTTCTTGCGGGCGAATTCGCGCATGAAGTCCGCCAGCGCCCGCGCGCCTTCCAGCGGCATGGCGTTGTAAACCGAGGCCCGTACGCCGCCCACCGACCGGTGTCCCTTGAGACCGGCCATCCCCTGCCGGGCGGCTTCCTTGACGAACTGCTCCTCCAACTGCTCGGTCGGCAGGCGGAAAGTGATGTTCATGTCCGACCGGCATTCCGGCGCGGCGGTGCCGCGGTAAAACTCTGCGGCGTCAATGGCGCCGTAAATCATCTCCGCCTTTTCCCGGTTGCGGCGGCATACCGTTTCCAGTCCCTGTTTTAACAGCCAGCGCGAAACCAGCATCATCAGGTAGATGCTGAAGGTCGGCGGGGTGTTATACAGCGAATTTTCTTCGATATGCGTCCGGTAGCTCAAGAATACCGGCAAGTTGGCGGGCGCGCGCTCGGCCAGTTCCTTGCGCATGACCACCAAGGCAATGCCGGAGGGGCCGAGATTTTTCTGGGCGCCGGCATAAATCATGCCGAACTGCCGGATATCGAACGGCCGGGAAAGGATGTCGGACGACATGTCCGCCACCAGGGGCGCCTCCGTCCGCGGAAAGGTTTTCCACTGGGCGCCGGCGATGGTTTCGTTGGAAGTCAGGTGCGCGTAAGCCGCGCCGGGCGTCAGTTTCAATCCGCCCTCCGCCGGCATGCAGGCCGGGCGCGCCTTGGCGGTATCGGCGGCCACGTTGACCTGGCCGACCCGCTGCGCTTCCTTGATGGCCTTCGCGGCCCAGGCGCCGGAATTAATGTAATCGGCGGTCCGGCCGGTGGCCAGCAGATTCAGGGGCAGCATTGCGAACTGCATGCTGGCGCCGCCGGGCAGAAAGAGCACGGCGTAATCATCCGGGCAATTCAGCAGTTTGCGGTAATTGGCTACGGCCTCGGCATGCACGGCGTCGTAGGCCTTGCCGCGATGGCTGCTTTCAATCAAAGACATGCCCGTGCCCTGAAAATCCAGCATCTCGCTTGCGGCTTCCGCCAGCACTTCCTCGGGCAGGGTGGCGGGACCGGCGTTGAAATTAAAAATGCGCGCCATATTTGACTCCTCCTTGCATAGGGCGGAACGCCCCGGTTGGCATTGGGCATTGGTCGGCAAATGCTATTGCATTCCGCGTGAAAACACAAGATGAAACTCCGCGCTGAAATTTCTGGACAATTTACGGCATCAATGCCATGATGGTTGCCGGCGTGTTTGATGGGTTTGCCTGCTGAAGTTGGTGGCGCGGCCATGGCTTTCAAAGTCACAATCAATAAAATTTATTGCAAGGGTTGCGGCCTCTGCATCGAAGTCTGCCCCCGCAAGCTGTTGACCCTGGCCCGGGATTACAACCAGCAGGGACAGCCGTTGGCGCAGTTCGTGAAGGACGGCGTCTGTATCGGCTGCCGGCAATGCGCCATCATCTGTCCGGATGCCGCCATAGAAATCGAGCAAATTGAAAAAAACACCTCCCAGCAGAAAAAGCGCCGCGGCGGAAAAAGAGCTGCGGCTGATGACCGGCAATGAGGCCGTGGGTGAAGGCGCCATCCGCGCCGGGTGCCAGTGTTACTTCGGCTACCCCATCACCCCGCAGAATGAATTGACGGCCTACATGTCGGCGCAGATGCCGGCCCGCGGCCGCGTCTTCATCCAGTCCGAGAGCGAACTGGCGGCCATCAGCATGGTTTTCGGCGCATCGGCGGCGGGCGCGCGGGCCATGACCACTTCTTCCTCGCCGGGCATCAGCCTGATGCAGGAAGGCTTGTCTTACATGGCGGGCGCGCGCCTGCCGGCGGTGGTGGTGAACGTGGAACGGGGCGGCCCGGGATTGGGCAGCATTGATCCGTCCCAGGGCGATTATTTCCAATCCGTCAAGGGCGGCGGCCATGGGGATTACCGCTTGATCGTACTGGCGCCCGCCTCGGTGCAGGAAATGCACGATTTTACCATCCAGGCGTTTCAACTGGCCGACCGCTACCGACTGCCGGTGCTCGTGCTGTCCGATGGGCGCATCGGCCAGATGATGGAACCCATCCGGCTGCATGCCGGCCCGCCGCCGAAACCGCCCGACAAGCACTGGGCCCTGACCGGCGCGCGCAACCGGGCGCCGAACTGCATCCGCTCGCTGTTCGTTAATGAAGGCGAACTGGAGAACCACAATTACCTGCTCCAGGGCGCTTACGCCAAAATCCGGCAGCGCGAATGCCTGGCGGAAGAAACCGCCACGAAGGATTGCCGGACCCTGCTGGTAGCCTGGGGCACCTGCGCCCGCCTGGCGCGCGGCGTCGCGGCCCGCGCCCGTGCCGCCGGCGGCAAAATCGGCGTGTTCCGGCCGATCACCTTGTGGCCTTTCCCGGAAAAACAGCTGCTCGCTCTGGCCGGCCGCGTGAAAAACATCCTGGTGGTCGAGATGAATTGCGGCCAGATGCTGGAAGACGTGCAACGCATCGCCGGCCGGCGCGCGCCGGTGCATTTCAAAGGGTACCCCGGCGGGAAAGTGCCCACGGAGACGGAAATTTTCGATGCGGCCATGGCGGTACATACCGGCAAATGAGCCAATATAGGATGAACCCTACCAAACCAATGCATTCCTACCGCAAGATGATCTACCGGCGGCCGGACGCCCTGACCGCCAAGCCGATGCATTACTGCGCCGGTTGCGGCCATAGTTACGTCCACAAGGCGCTGGCGCAGGTGCTCGACGACCTGGGCATCCGGGAACGCACCATCGGCATCGCGCCGGTCGGTTGCGCCGTCTTCGCCTACTTTTACCTGCGCTGCGACATTTCCGAGGCGGCGCACGGCCGCGCCGCGGCTGTCGCCACCGGCATCAAGCGCGCCCGGCCGGACCGCATTGTGTTTTCCTACCAGGGCGACGGCGACCTGGCCGCCATCGGACTGGCGGAAACCGTGCATGCCGCCAACCGCGGCGAAAACATCACCGTCATCTTCGTCAACAACACCGTTTACGGGATGACCGGCGGCCAGATGGCGCCGACCACCCTGCCCGGTCAAACCACCGCCACCAGCCCCTGCGGCCGCCAGACGGATTCCATGGGCTACCACCTGCGCATGTGCGAATTATTGAATACGCTGGATGCCCCGTATTACATCGAACGCGTGGCGCTGGACGGCGTCCGCGGAGTCCAGCGGATGCAGCAGGCCCTGGCCGCCGCGTTCACGGCCCAAGTCCAGGGCAAAGGCTACAGTTTCGTGGAAATCCTTTCGCCCTGCCCCACTTATTTCCGGCGGTCCGCCGCCGATTCGCTGCGTTTCGTCGAAACACAAATGCGCGCCGCCTTTCCCGTGCGCGTGTTCCGCAAAGAGGGGATCGTGCAAAATGCTTGAACGCATCATCATCGCCGGCGCCGGCGGCCAGGGAGTGATCCTGCTGGGCAAGCTGGCGGCGCGCATGGCCGTCGGCAAAGTGCCGCATGTGACCTTTTTCCCGGCCTACGGCGCCGAAGTCCGCGGCGGCGTGGCGCATTGCGAAGTCATCCTTTCATCCCGCGAAATCGCTTCGCCCTGCGCCGAGCAGGCGGATATCATCGTCCTGATGAACCAGCACGGCGCCCAGGAGATGCTCAACCGGCTGGCGCCGGACGGCCTGGCCCTGGTCAACAGTTCCCTCTGCCGCGTCGCCGCCCGCCCGGGCCAGACGCTGGTCAATCTGCCCGCCAGCGCGTTGGCCGACCAGGCCGGCAGCCCGCGTTCGGCCAACATGGTCATGCTGGGCGCGCTGCTGCGCCGCAAACCCTTGTTTCCCATCAAGGATGTTGAACAAACTGTCCGCGCTAATTTTTCCGGCGCCGGCCAGGCCGGGCTGCTGGCCATCAACCTGCGGGCGCTCCGGGCGGGACTGGCCGCCGCATGAACCAGCGCGCCGGCCATCCGGCGGCATCCAAGCCCGGGCAAATTGACACCTGGATATAACAGGCGGCATTTTCATCATGCGCTGGCTTTATTCTCTTCCGGGCCTCCTGCTGCTGCCGGCGGCGGCCGTCTGTTCCCGCACCTGGTGGGCCCTGATGCGGAATTGGTGGGCTGCGCCGGATGATGGGCCGCGCGCCATCCTGGCGCTGGCGGCCGGCTTGCTGCTCTGGCTGGCGGCGCTCGCGCTGCTGCCGGCGCCGGCGCGGGCTTATGTCCTGGCCCATGAAATCACCCATGCCTTGTGGGGCGCGGCCATGGGCGCCCGGTTCTGCGGCATGCGCGTCTCCCGCGCGGGCGGATATGTCAAACTCACCGAACATAATTTCCTGGTAGCTCTGGCGCCCTATTTTTTCCCTTTTTACACGGTGCTGATCCTGCTGGCGTGGTGGATTTGCTCCTGGTTCGCCGGCCCGGCCGCCGGGCGCTGGCTCTGGCTGGCCGCGCTGGGCGCCAGCCTGGGCTTTCATTTCACATTCACCCTGCAGGCGCTGATCCGCCGCCAGAGCGACTTGCAGGCCTATGGCCGGCTGTTTCCCTATGCCCTGATTTATTGCGGCAATGTTTTCGGCCTGACGCTCCTGACCGCCCTGTTCTCCGGGGCGGCGCTGTCGGAATGGACCGGGCAACTGGCCCGCGACTTTCAGGCCGTCTGGGATTCCCTGGCGCAGGCCGCCGGCTGGGTCTGGCAATCCCTGCAGACAATTTCAACCGGCGGAACCGCCGGCGCCGCACAATAAAAACCGGCGCCATCCGTTATATTTTGCAGGGAGCGACACCAGGCATGACCGGCGCCGGCCAACCAGCAGATTTCAAGTTGATCCAGCGCTACCGCCGCGGCGACCCGAAGGCGATGGAGGAACTCGTGGAGCGTTACCAGCAAAAGCTTTTCGGCTATATCTTCAACGCCACCCGCAACCGGCATGAAACGGAGGAAATTTACCAGGACGCCTGGCTGCGGGTCGTCAAAAACATCGCGCATTACCATGATCGTTGTTTTTCGGCATGGCTGTTCCGCATCGCCCGCAACCTGATTATTGACCGCCGGCGCAGCCGCCGCGAAATTGACAGTCTCGACCGCGAAAATGCTTTCGGCGCCGCCCTGGGGGATGCTTTGCCGGATGCCGCGCCGGCGCCGGACGCCCGCGCAGCGCAGCGGGACCTGCACGGCCAATTGGCGATCGCCGTCCAATCCCTGCCGTCCGACCAGCGCGAAGTTTTTCACCTGCGGATGGACAGCAATCTCTCGTTCAAGGAAATCGCCGCCATCCAGGGCGTCTCCATCAACACCGCCCTGGCCAGGATGCAATATGCGCTGGGAAAATTAAGGCAGGCCGTCAAACTTGACGGCTAGCCCCCGCCCGCCAGGCCCTTGGCCGCCATGCCGGGATGACGATACCGGCACGCAATTTAAAAAACAGGAGCTACCCATGCAATGTCAAACCTGGCAGAAATGGATATTGCTGCAGGCAAGCGGCGAGTTGAGCGGCTGGCGGCGGCGGCGGCTGCGCCGCCATCTCCGTAATTGCCACGCCTGCCGCGTCTTTCAAAGCGAACTGGCCGCAATCCGCCGGCGCCGGCCAACAGTTGCCGGAGAACCCGCGCCGGCCACCGCCGCGGCGGTGCGCGCCTGTATCCGCGCGCAATGCCCCGACGCCGCCGCGCCGGCCGGTGCCGGCGTGTGGACACCTTTGCGCCTGCTGCCGGCGGCGGCCGCCCTGGCGGCATTGCTGGCCGGCGGCTGGATGCTGATGGGAATCCGCTCCGCGCCCCCGGGAACGCCGGCAGCCTTGCGCGCCGCCCGGCCGGCGGCCATGGAAGGTGATCCGGCGCTGGACATGCTGCTGACGGACAGCGTGGTGGAAATCCGGCGCGCGGCGGATTTGAACGGTTCCGCCACCCCGCTGGAAATGGAAATGATGCTGCTGGAGGGCTGGCTGATCTGATCCCGGTCCCGCGTCAAACATCCATCCGCGGCATGGCCGCCCATAATCCTTCCAGGTTGTAATAACCGCGGGTTTCCCGGTTGAAAATGTGCAGCACCACGTCCAGATAATCGGCGACAATCCAGCCGCTGTCCGGAGCGCCGGACTTGCGGTGGCAGGCCGCGCCGCGCTTCTTCAAATCCATGCGCACGGCATTATAAAGCGCCTTGATATGCGGAGTTGAAAGCGCGGAAACCAGCAGGTAATAGTCCGCCACTCCCGAAATGCCCCGCGCATCGAAGGCCAGAATATCGCGGCCCTGCTTCGCCCGCAAAGCTTCCGCCATCCAGCCGAGCAGGGCGCGGGCTTCCGGCGTTGTTTTCTCAGTTTTCATTATGATACAGGCGATGCTCCATGATGTACATTTCCACAGACGGCGGCGTCAGGTACGCAATCCGCAGCCCTTCCGCCACGCGGTAACGGATTTCGGAAGAGGAAATTTCCACCTGGTGTCCCGCGGCCAGGTTAGCCAGCAGCTTTTCCGGCCAGGGCGCGGGGAGCCGCAGGCGGTCCGCCGCGGCCGGCGCCACCTCGGCCCCCGGCCGCGCCAGGGTAATGAAAGCGCACAACTCCAGCAATTCGCCGATGGATTTCCAGGTGTGCAGTTCCAGCAGGGTATCGGACCCGATGATGAAATAAAGCTCGCTCCCGGGGTAACGGCGCGCCAACTCCCGCATGGTGTCAATGGAATAGCTGGTGCCGCCGCGGCGGACTTCCAGGTCGCAGACTTCAAACAGCAGGCTGCCTTCCAGCGCCGCTTCCAGCATGGCCACACGGTGGACGGCGGGCGCCAGCTGCCGCGCCGTCTTGTGCGGCGGGCAGTCGCAGGGCAGAAACAATACCCGCGCCAGGTCAAAAGCATCCGCGGCATCCTGCGCGGCAATCAAATGGCCCAGATGCACGGGATTGAAAGTGCCGCCGAAGACGCCCAAACGCCGTTTGCTATTCATGGTCAAGCCGCTCCTTGAAATAGGCGCGCAAATGCGCCGACAACGGGTGTTCCGCCCGGCCCCGCCGGCCGCCGGGATCGAACCGGTATGCTTTCATTTCCGCCAGCGCGCGGTCAACCGGCCAGTCTTGCTCCAGCACCCGGTAGACCGCCACGATGGCGCCGGTGCGATGCGTGCCGCGCGCGCAGGTGACCAGCGCCGGCAGATTGCGCCGGTCGCGCAGCCAGGCCAGCGCCCGGTCGTATTGATCAAATTCGCCCCGCCCGTCGCCGGGCATGATCAGCGCCGCCACCCGGACATCATGCCGACGGCAGACTTCCCTTTCCCGCGCCATGTCCGGGATGGACAATTCCGGGATGTTGGTCTTGATGATGGTTTTGATTTTATGGCGCTTGATCAATTTTTCCAGTTGCGCCGGACGCAACTGGCCGCTGCGGTAAATCCGGCCGGGCTCGACCACCCCGAAATTATCCCACTCCAGGCAGCCGCGGACCGCCAGCCACATCCCGCCGGCCGCCGGCAACAGCAGGAGCGCCGTCAGCCAGCCCCAACGGCGGGCGGGCGGCGAACGGCATGCATCGGCGGCGCGGCAGTCACGCATCGGCGGTTTTGCGGCCGGCCGCGCCGGCGTGTTTTCCCTGTTCGGCATACCATTCCACCTGGCGGGCAATGCCCATTAAAATCCGCACGTCATCGTCCGAAAGGCGCCCGCGGGTGAATATCCGCCGCACCCCCTGCATCATGTGGGCCGCCTTCGCCGGCTCCATGAACCCGATTTTCAACAGCATCCGCTCCCACAAAGCGAACATGCGCTCTTTCTTGGCGGTCACCGCTTCCGCGGATTTTTCCGGCGGCAGCTCAAATCCGCCGGCCGCCATGAACAATTCATAGGCGCAGACCATCACCGCATGCGAAAGATTCAGGGAAACATACGCCGGCGACGATGGAATCCGCATCAAACGCGCGCAAACCGCAATTTCTTCATTGCTCAGGCCGTTGTCTTCCGGACCGAACACCAGGGCCGCTTTGCCGGACCGCGCGGCCGCCAGGATTTCCGGCGCCCATTCCCGCGGTGTCCGGCAATGCTGGCGGTACAGCCCTTCCCGGGCGGTAGCGCCCACCACCAGGGTGCAATCCGCCACGGCGGCCGCCAGGTCCGGCGCCCGGCGGCAGGCGGAGAGGATATCCTGGGCACCGCACGCCATCTGGCGCGCCTGCGCCAAGTCGTCAATCGCGGCGCCTGCCAGCACGAGGTCGGACAGCCCCATATTGGCCATTACCCGGCAGACCGCGCCGATGTTGCCGCTGTAAATCGGCCGGACCAGAACTATGCGCACCGCCTTTAACATTGCCGGATAACCTTGACTATTGCCCGCCACACGGAATACTATAAGAACCATGGCCTCCGTAAAGCAAGAAGAAAGAACGCAACCGCAATGGTTTGTTGTTAAGGCCCTGGGGCTGGCCATTCTGCTGGGCGCCTTATGCCTGATGCTGCCGTGGTCCGTGCGCTCGGGGAACCTGCCCGACCCGCTGACCGCCGTTTTTACGGCCACCAGCGCTGTCTGCGTGACCGGCCATACCGCCGTCTGCGTTCCGGAATATTACACAATCTTCGGCCAGGCAGTGCTGCTGCTCCTGATCCAGGCGGGGGGGATGGGCTTCATGCTGACGGGAATTTTTCTGCTCAGCATGGCCGGCCGCCACATGAGCATCCAGAGCGAAATGGCGGTGATGGACGTGTTGCACCTGGAAGAAGCCCGCAACCTGAAAGACCTGCTGCGACGCACCATTCAGTTCTCGCTCTGGCTGGAAGTGTGCGGGGCGGTATTGCTGTCATGGCGGTTTTACACGGCCTACGCCCAGCCGCTGCCGCGCGCCGTGTTCAACGGAATCTTCCACTCCGTCAGCGCCTACTGCAACGCCGGATTCTCATTGTTCCCCGACAGTTTGACGGCTTTCCGCCGCGATCCCGCCATCCTCGCGGTTGTGGCCGGGCTGGTGATCGCCGGCGGGCTGGGATTCATAGTGCTATATGACCTCAGCCTTTACCGGTTCTGGCGGCGCAATCGGCTGCAGCGCGGCCATCTCATGCTCCACACCAAGGTCGTCCTGCTGGCGGCGGCGGTGTTATTGCCGGCCGGCGCCCTGGCCTTTGCGGCGCTGGAATGGAACCAAACCCTGGCGCATATGCCCTGGCCGGCAAAGATCATGGATGCCGCGTTCCATTCCGTCACGGCGCGCACGGCGGGCTTCAACCTGGTGGACATGGCGGAAACCCGGCCGGCCACCCGCTTTGGTAATTTGATTTTAATGTATATCGGCGGGGCGCCCGGCTCGACCGCCGGCGGGATCAAGACCGCCACCGCCGCCGTGCTGCTGGCCGCCGCCATCGCCATGATCCGCGGCCGGCGCGAGACCACCATGCTGAACCGCACCCTCTCGCCCCGCAACACGACGGGCGCCCTGGCGATTTTCATTCTCAGCACCCTGCTCCTGGCGGGCTTCTATGGGCTCCTGCTGATGAGCGAACACGGCCGCCTGCAAGCCGGCGTGTTTTCCACGGACTTTTTGATGTTTGACGCCGTCTCGGCCTTCGGCACGGTGGGGCTTTCCACCGGCATCATCCCCCGGCTGTCGCGCGCGGGCCTGGCCTTGATGGCGGCCTGCATGTTTGTCGGCCGCGTCGGTTCGCTCACAATCGCCATGCTGGTCGCCGCCAAAAGCCCGCGCCACCTGTTGCGCCATCCCAATGAAGACGTGCTGGTCGGGTGATTTGCCAACCGGGCCGGGGCGTATTTTTAAGGCGGACCGTTTAAGATTGACATATCTGAAATGCAAATTACTATGGCGTTTCTGTTTTTTTGGGGAAGGTAAACCTGCGAGAGGAGCAAACATATATGCAACAAGCTGATATTGGTTTGATCGGTCTGGCGGTGATGGGTGAAAACCTGGTGCTGAACATGGAAAGCAAGGGGTTCACGGTCGCCGTGTTCAATCGGACGGTGTCCAAAGTGGACAACTTCGTCAATGGCCGCGCCCAGGGCAAGAAAATCATCGGCTGCCACAGCGCCCGGGAGCTCGTGGCCGCCCTGAAAAGCCCGCGCAAAATCATGATCATGGTCAAGGCCGGCGCGGCGGTGGATGCCACGATCGAGCAGTTTATCCCGCTCCTGTCCAAGGGCGACATCATCATTGACGGCGGCAACAGCCATTTTCCCGACACCATGCGCCGCTGCAAGGCCTTGGAGGAAAAAGGCCTGCTGTTTATCGGCACCGGCGTTTCCGGCGGCGAAGAAGGCGCCCTGCTGGGTCCCAGCATGATGCCG